>JBATTD010000809.1:0-1508 GCA_049670345.1 Ignavibacteriaceae bacterium | reverse complement strand
CCGCCAAGAGCTAAAGCTCTCTTTAAATTGGAAGTAGCTCTTTGATATACAATCTTTGCAACTTTTGTTGAACCGACAAAAGAAACGGCATCAATATCAGGATGATCGCAAATCGCCTCCACAGCTTCTTTTGCTCCGTGAACAACATTAAAAACACCTTTAGGCAATCCGGCATCTCGTAATAGTTCTGCAATTCTGTTTGCACTTAACGGAACCAGCTCTGAAGGTTTAAGTATCATCGTGTTACCAAGTACTAATGCGTTTGGAATTGTCCAGTTAGGAACCATGTTAGGAAAGTTGAAAGGAGATATTGATGCAACAACTCCAACTGGGTAGTGTTCGACCCTGCACTCAACACCTTTGCTTACCTCCAGCAGTTCGCCGGAAATAAGCTGAGGCATTGAGCAAGCAAACTCTGTAAGTTCTGCACTCTTTAAAACTTCTGCTTGTGCTTCATCATATGTCTTCCCGTTTTCTTCCTGAACTAACTTTGTAAGTTCATCCATATTTTCTTCAAGTAATCTCTTGTATTTGAAAAATACCTGTACTCTCTCCTTAATTGGAGTATCCGACCATGCAGGGAAAGCTGCCCTTGCTGTTTGCACTGCTCTATCAACAGCTTCTGCGGTGGAGAGGATTACCTGTGAAATTATTGAACCATCGAGTGGAGTGTAAACATCAAGTTTATCACCGCCGCCTTCTACTAATTCCTCATCAATAAAATTTTTTACGGTTTTATATTTCATTTCTTTACCTCTAAAATTTTTAAATACTATCAATTCCAAACAATTCTATGCTTATGTAAACAGACAGTATAATTTAAACTGAAAATAGAGATATTAAGTAAAACATTCAATGTTTTTTATGTAGGTTATAGATGCAGGCCGAACTATAGATGCATCTTGAATTAACAATTTATTTAAGCGGAAGTCAATACAGATGAAGTAAAACCCTTGATAAAAAAAAGTAAAGGCAATACGAATAGAGCATTAAGAGCAATAATACTCCAGTCATTTTATTCAATTCGCTTAAATGTATTTCGAACATACTCTGAATAATCTTTACCGGGTGCTGCCAAATAAAAAATCTCAATAAATTCATTTTCATTTATAATATTATAAACTTCTTTTGCTTTCCAGCCATCTATAAAATTTTCAATCGACTCACTTTCAAACTCTAAAAGTCCTTGATCAGCTTTTAGGGAATCCAATGAGAAAGTATTGGTAATGTCTTCTGCATGAAACTGTCTGAAAACATATTTTGCCTTAACTTTGTCGTAGCTGATAATATCCCAGTGATCGTGAATTTCACCCTCCGGATTTTTTTCTTGCTCTTCATAAGTGGATTTATTTTTTCCTATTATAAAGGTACCTCCCATAAGATATTCATATTCCCGTTCAATTTTTGAATCACCAAATTTCCCGGTGCCACTATCTTCCCATTTGCCAATTAGAGATTTAATTGGCTCCCATTTTTTTGTATCGTTTTCACTTTGTGCAATTATAATT
>JBATTD010000808.1:0-2238 GCA_049670345.1 Ignavibacteriaceae bacterium | reverse complement strand
TCCAGTCATTGCATCAATACGATATAATATTCCCTCATGATCCAGTCCGTAAATTTTGCCGCCAGTGTTTATTGCTATATCCATTTGATATGCCTCTAATCCTGTTGGCCCGATAAGTATCCCTTCGCCTGTCGCGGGATCAATGCTGAACAATCTGCCATTAATTCTATTATTGTTATTCACTGCTAATGCATAACATCCTCCTGGCTCAGCCGGTGCAATAAAGATACCTTCTGCACTTATATAAAGGTCTAAGGTTGGATCATCATCGTCATCACTGAAGATTGTTACCGTTGAATTGAACATCCCTGAATCCGGTGCTGTGAATGTTACTTTAAATGATTCTGAATGACCTGATGAAATGACTAACGGTAGTGACGGGATATCAGATAATCCAAATGGGTCACCTGGACTGGAAATGCTGCTAACAGTCAAATCATCTGTTCCAATATTACTGAGATTTATGGACTTAGCAGAGCTATCACCAATTTCAGCTTGCCCCAAGTAAACAATTGATTGAATTACCCGGATGTGTTTTCCCGCAATAGGGACATTATAAAAAGCCAAACCGCTCACTGATAGAAGACCTATTTCTCCAATAATTTCAGCCTCCCCACTGGCTTTATCTATAAATGCCAAATAGTTATTTGTCTCATCATACTCTTCTACTGTAGCGTATAAATTTCCTGCTATGTCCAAATGCAGACCAGTTGTTTCGTATTCGAGATTGGTATTTCCAATTAGTGTGGTCATTCCGGTTGTAGCATCAATAGTATAGATAGCATCAGATTCTGATGCCCATAAAGTTCCATCTGTGGGATTAAAGGATAATCCTGTAGCTGATAGGTTAGTATTACTTATATAGCTTGATGTTCCGCTGGCTAGATCCACAATATATAAATCCTGATCGCTCATCACATAAAGGGAATCATTGTCGTCAAAAGCCATTGCTCTTAGTCTACCTAATTGAGGATTTGATATGAAGACAGCTCCTCCCGTAACAGCGTCAATACCAAATATTTTACCTGAATTGTCCGAACCTAAAATTTTGCCTTGGGAATTTATAGCTAAACTCTGCATATAATCTAATCCTGTATTTCCAATCAGTGAACCCGCACCTGTTGCCGGATCAATTCTGATGAGACTGCTGCTATCCGCCTTTGATGTCGAGGCATAGCAGGCGCCACTATCTGCGGGATTAAGAATGATAGCTGTTCCGCTTAGTGAGATTTCTAACGCCGGATTATTTTCATCATCACTGCTTATGGTAAAAGAATTATTAAAATCCCCACTTTCTGTTGGTGAAAAAGTTATATAAAAATATTCCGAATTACCTGAAGTAATCACAACTGGTAGGATAGGTAGGCTATCCAGACCAAAAGGCACACCCGGATCAGTGATATCAGTTATTGTTAAATTCTCTGTGCCAATATTACTGATAGTGATTGTTGTTGAACGATTATCGTCAACCTCAATAAGACCAAAATTTATACTTGAGGGGACGACACTAATGTGTTTTCCTTCAATGGGTACATTATAAAACGCTAATCCACTAACTGATTGAAAACCTATCTCGCCAATAATTGAACCTTCCCCAGTAGTTTTGTCTATTGAAACAAAATAGCTTGTTTCTTCATTATCTCCACCTACTGTGGCATATAAATTTCCTGCGATATCAAAATGAAGGTCTGTTGTCTCGTGATCAAGATTGATGTGTCCAACCAGCGTTGACATTGCAGTTGATTTATCAATCATATAAATGGAATTGTAATAATCTGAACCCCATAGAATTCCACTCGTAGGATTGAAGGACAAGCCATTGAGAGAGACGCCTGTTTCTCCAATTAGATTTGAAGCACCGCTATTTGGATCCACACTCTATAATAAATTTTGAATAAACAAACGCCGGTAATATCTGGTTGTTACATAAAGGGTATCATTGTTGTCGAAAGCTATTCCTGTAAGCGAGCCAATACCCGGGGGGTTTGAGATAAATATGGCTTCTCCGGTGACAGCATCTATACGGTATAAATTACCCTGATCATCTGTACAATAAATCTTACCTGCGGAGTTTATTGCCAAACCCGGCACTGCATTTAATCCGGTTATTCCGATCAGTGTACCTTCACCTGTTGAAGGATCAATCTTGATGAGTTTTCCGCCATCTAAACTGCCCGTTGTGGCATAACTGGCACCACTATCTGCCGGATTAAGGGCAAAACCTACTCCGCTCAATGC
>JBATTD010000807.1:0-7765 GCA_049670345.1 Ignavibacteriaceae bacterium | reverse complement strand
ATTGAAGAAAATCCAAAGGACACATTAAAAATTCGTGAGTATGCAGATCTTCTTGCAGCAGCTCATAAAAAAGATAAGGCGATTGAATATTATCAGAAATTATTAGATATAAATCCAAGACGAACAGATATACTATTTTCACTATCTTTTATTTATTACAGCTCCGGGGATCTCGATAAAGCAGAAGCGGAAACGAAAAAAATACTATCCTTTGAACCAGATAATGCAAATGCTCAGTACAACCTTGGCGCAATTGCCGCCGGAAAAGGCGCTAAAGACAAAGCCAGAGAAATCTGGACAAAACTTGTCGAAAAGTATGCTGATGACGAGATCGGGATAAGAGCTAAAAATTCGCTTGAAAAGCTTTAATTTTATTGCATTTTCGAATATTTTCTGTAAATGTGTTTAGCGAGATCCATTCTTATTAAGCAATAATTTATAATTGCATAATTTTTGCATAGGTAAAGTTTTTTAAAATAATATTGTTTGAAACTGAAACTATCTTTCACAAATCCTAGACTAAATCTTTTATCGGAAGGAGAATAAAAATAAGTTAATAATGGAAGCATTAATAGAAAACTTCCTTGGTTATGCTTTTGGAGTGATGTTGATGATATTCATCCTTTACTACTATTTAAAATCCAATGCCAAAAAGTCCAAAGATGTTTCAAAGAAAATAGACAAAGCAAAGGAATTAGGATTTTACGAACCTAATTCACTTCATCCGGTAATTGATACAGATACTTGCATCGGCAGCGGAGCGTGTGTTGCGGCATGCCCCGAGCATGATATACTTGGAATAGTAAATGGTAAAGGAACAACTATTAATGCATCCCGTTGCGTAGGACATGGTGCTTGTTTTCATGCTTGTCCTGTTCAGGCAATCTCACTTTGTATTGGCACCGAACAAAGAGGCGTAGAACTGCCGCACGTAAGCCAGGAATTTGAGACAACAATACCGGGGTTATTTATTGCAGGAGAGTTGGGCGGAATGGGTTTGATTAAAAACGCTGTTGAACAGGGTAAAAAGGCAATCACTAATCTTTCGGAAAAAATCAAACCATCTAAAAACGGTAAATATGATATTATAGTAGTTGGAGCGGGACCAGCCGGAATCTCCGCATCGTTGGAAGCTACCAAAAGAAAATTAAAACTTCTAACTCTCGAACAAGATACTCTTGGCGGTACGGTTTCTAACTTTCCACGACAGAAAATTGTTATGACAAATCCGATGGATTTACCTTTATATGGAAAAATACAGTTGTATGAAACATCAAAAGTGGAACTACTTGAACTTTGGACTAACGTTCTCACCAAAAACAATGTTACAATAAATGAACTTGAAAAAGTTGAAAGTATTCAAAGGGATAACGGTCACTTTAGTGTTACCACAAATAAAAATACTTATAATACTTCAGGCGTGTTGTTAGCAATCGGAAGACAGGGATCACCAAGAAAATTAGGTGTTCCGGGAGAAAGTAAGGAGAAAGTTTCTTACAGATTGCTCGAACCTGAAATGATACATAATAAAAATATTCTTGTTGTAGGCGGCGGTGATTCGGCGATTGAATCGGCTATGCTACTGGCGGAAGAAAATAATTATGTGACTCTTTCTTACCGAAAAGAAAATTTCTCCAGGGTAAAACCTAAAAACCTAGAAAGAATAAATAAGGCAATCAAACAGGGAAAGATTAAACTTCTTTTTAATTCACAAGTAAAAGAAATTTTAGATGATAGAGTTATTCTTAATCTAAATAATAATAGTGAAGAAAAAATAATTAATAACGACCTGGTATATATTTTTGCAGGTGGGGTGCTTCCTACAAAGTTTCTCGAAGAGATAGGTATAAGAATAACAAAAAAATTCGGTGATGCGATTCTTAAGCATTCACGATAAATTCTGAAACAAAAAGTAATACCTTTGAAAATATTTTTATTCTTTATGTCTATTAGTTCATTAACGTTTGCCCAAATATCTCCGGGTGAGTTAACAACAGCTCACGCCGATCTTGAAGGACTAAGTAATTGTACTAAATGTCATGAGTTAGGCGAAAAAGTGCTTAACTCGAAATGTCTTGATTGCCATGGTGAAGTAAGAAGCTTAATAAGTGCTGGAGAAGGGTTTCATTCCTCGGGGGATGTTAAAGGAAAAGATTGCAGTAAATGTCATCCAGAACATTTCGGTAGAAAATTTAAAATTGTTAAGTTCAATCCTGATGAATTCGACCACAATAAAACCTCATTTAAATTAACTGGTACACATTTAAAGACCGATTGTGAAAAATGTCATCAGTCTAAAAACATACTGGATGCTGAAATCAGCAAAAGAAAGGGTACTTATCTTGGCTTAAATTCAAATTGTTTTAGCTGTCATGAGGATAAACATCAAAAAACTTTAGGTGATAATTGTAATGCCTGCCACAATACTGAAAAATTCAAGCCTGCTGTAAATTTCGATCATGAAAAGTCAAATTTCAAATTAACAGGTTTACATATAAAAGTTGATTGTTTAAAATGTCATCAAATAACAAAAAAAGATGGAGAAGATTTTCAAAAGTTTGTAGGACTTAGTTATAAAAATTGTTTTCCTTGTCATAGTGATGTGCACAAAGGAAAGTTTGGCAATGACTGCAACAGTTGTCATGTAACGTCAAGTTTTTCGGCTATTAATAGAAAAGGATTTAATCATAGCAAAACTAACTATCCACTTATAGGTAAGCATAAAATTATAAGTTGTGATAGGTGCCACAAAATGAGCCTGGAGGAGAAGCCAAAATATAAAAAGTGCACTAATTGCCATTCAGACAGACATAAAGCTCAATTTATTGTTGATAATGTTTTACAGGATTGTGTTGATTGCCACAATGAATTTGGGTTTCACCCATCAATAATTAACGGTGAAATGCATAATAAGTTTAAATTTAAACTTGGTGGCTCACATCTTGCTATTCCCTGCCAGAGTTGTCATTTTGAAAACGAGAGCTGGAAATTCAGAAATTTAGGTTTAGAATGTATTGATTGTCACAAAAACATTCACGAAGAAGAAATAGTTGAGAAATTTTTACCAGGAAATAATTGTCTCGAATGTCACAGTACAGCAAGTTGGAATACTATTAATTTTAAGCATGATCAAACTGAATTTGTATTAATAGGCAAACACAAATCTCAAACTTGTGGTAATTGTCATTATCAACAAACTCTACAAAATGAAAAAAGATTAGTATTTAAATCTCTGCAAAAAAATTGTGAAGTTTGCCACAAAGATGTTCATGCTGGACAATTTAAAGTCGGTGAATTTTCAGATTGTACACGCTGCCATACTTTTGATAATTGGAAAGCAGAAAAATTTGATCACGAAAAAACAAAATTTTCATTAAAAGGAGCTCATGAAAAACTTAAATGCACTCAGTGTCATCAGCTAGTAGCGTCTTTAAATATCAATTTTATTAAATATAAATTGGAAGATTTTAAGTGTTCCGCTTGTCATTTTTAATATTACTTTTAATAGCTTTCTCAATGAGTTTGCATGCTCAGTCACCTCATGGGACTGAATTAAAGTTGGATTGCTCAGTTTGCCACAATCCAACAAACTGGGATATTGATTTTACTAAAACTAAGTTTGAGCACGAAACAACTGGCTTTACTCTTGTTAGTCAGCATAATGCAGTTGATTGTAAAAGTTGTCACACAAATCTTGTCTTTACACAAGCTGAACCTGAGTGCAGCACCTGCCATACAGATATTCATCAAGAGACCGTTGGTTTAGATTGCTCGAAGTGTCACACACCAAAATCCTGGATGGTAGAAGATATTAATGGACTTCATCAAATTAGCAGATTTCCGCTTGTTGGAAATCATCTTACTGCCGACTGTGCGCAATGCCATTCTCGTTATATTGATCTATATTTTGAACCGCTGAACACTGATTGCTTTAGTTGTCATCAACAGGATTATAATTCTACAACTTCACCCAATCACACTGAAGCAGGATTTTCAACAGATTGTATGTTATGTCATTCGATTATTTCTGACGTATGGGCAGGTGCAAGTATTATTCATGATTTTTTTCCCCTTATTGGTGGTCATGCAATTCAGGATTGCTTCGCTTGTCATGAACAAGGTGGTAACTTTACCGGTCTTACTCAAGAATGTTATTCCTGTCATCAACAGGATTATGAAAATGCACAGGATCCTAATCACTTAGAAGCGGGTTTTCCAACTGATTGCGAACAGTGTCACAACATCAACGGATGGTCACCTGCAAATTTTGATCACAACCAAACTGTATTCCCCTTAACTGGAAAACATATAACTGTTAATTGTTCCGATTGCCACACAGATGGTTTTGCGGGCACGCCAACGGATTGTTATGCTTGTCATCAACAGGATTATGAATCCGTATCAGATCCGAACCACGTAACCGGAAATTTTCCAACAGATTGTATTCAGTGCCATACAACCGATGGGTGGGAAGGAGCCGATTTTGATCATAACCAGACTGATTTTCCATTAACAGGAGCGCACATTGCTGTAGATTGTGCAAGCTGCCATACAACCGGATTTACAGGAACTCCAACCGATTGTTATTTATGCCATCAGCAGAATTATGAATCGGTACAGGATCCAAATCATATTCAAAATAATTTCTCTGTGGATTGTACTCAGTGCCATACTACAAATAACTGGATGGAAGTTACTTTTGATCATAGTACTACAAATTTTGAACTAACCGGTGCACACATCAACACCGATTGCTTAAGTTGTCATCAAAATGGTTTTGCAGGTACACCAACTGATTGTTTTAGCTGTCATTCAGATGACTATAACAACACAACTAATCCCAACCATCAGGCAGCTAACTTTCCAAACACTTGCGAAGACTGTCATACAACAACTGCTTGGGCTCCAGCGAACTTCGATCACGACGGACAATACTTTCCTATTTATTCAGGGAAGCACAATGGTAAGTGGGATGAATGCATTGAATGCCATACTATTCCTAATGATTTTTCATTGTTTTCATGTATTGATTGCCATGAACATAGTAACCAATCTGAATTGGATAATAAGCATGTAGGAATTGAAGGATATGTTTATGAAAGCAATGCTTGTTTCGAATGCCATCCAACCGGAGAAAAAGAGGGGGCGTTTAATCATACTTTATCGGATTTTCCACTAACTGGTGCGCACACTACCCTGGACTGTCAACAATGTCATGAGAATGGATATGCAAATACCCCTGTAGAATGTGTTGCCTGCCATCAACAGAATCATGATCAATCAACAAATCCAAATCATCAGGTGTTAAGTTTATCTACAGATTGTGAATCGTGTCATCAAACAAATCCAGATTGGCAGCCGGCATCATTTTCCATTCACAATCAATTCTATGAGTTGATTGGTGCTCATGTAAGTATTAGTGAAAATTGTAGTGACTGCCATAACGGTGATTACAACAATACACCGGGACAATGTTTTGGATGCCACGAAGACAACTACTCTCAAGCTGCAAATCCAAATCATATTGATGCTGGTATTTCTACAGATTGCGAACCGTGTCACAATCCAACGGCATGGACACCGTCTACTTTCGATCATACAACGACTGGATTTGAACTTCTTGGTCAGCATGCATCCATTCAATGTTCTTCGTGCCATGTGGGAACTACAATTGGATTAGACTCACAGTGTTTTAGTTGTCACGCAGGTGAGTATAATGGTGCCCCCGATCATCTAAGCCAAAACTTTCCAACAAATTGTGAAGTTTGTCATAATGCAACAGCCTGGAGTGAGGTTACATTTGATCATGCAAATACAAACTTTCCACTAACTGGTGCTCATCAAAATGTTGATTGTACAAATTGTCATGAATCAGGTTATACAGGAACTACAACGGTTTGTTATGATTGTCATCAAACTGTTTATCAGCAATCTACTAATCCAAACCATCAGGCATTATCATTACCAACCGATTGTGAATCATGTCATACAACAAATCCAGATTGGCAGCCGGCATCGTTTCCAATTCATAACCAATTTTATGAATTGATTGGCGCTCACGCAAGCATTAGTGAAAATTGCGATGACTGCCATAATGGTGATTACAATAATACACCCAATACTTGTTTTGGATGTCACGAATCTGAGTATAACGGTGTTAATGATCCACCGCATCAGATATTAAACTTTTCACACGATTGTTTGGAATGTCATAATCAGAATAACTGGCAACAGGCAAATTTTGATCATACTTTTTATCCGTTATCGGGTAATCATACAGATCTTAATTGTAATGAGTGTCATTCTCAATCCTCTTATCAACAGCAATGTATAAGCTGTCACCTTGAAGATTTTCTTGACAAACATGATCCTGGTGATCCTGAGGACTGCTGGAGTTGCCACACTACATTTAATTGGGGTGATGGTAACAATGGATTTAAAATTAAAAATGTAAAATAATAATGCAGAAAATTATCCTATATATAGCAATCTTAATGATGTCAGGAGTCTTGTATGCCCAGTCACTACGCGATAGTGTCATTACTGGAAAAGTCAGTTACAAATCGGCGGAAAATATTTATGTTAAATTTGATGATACACAAGACATTAAACAAGATGATACGTTGTTCGTAGTAAGTAAAGGGAAATTCGTCCCTGTTGTAAAAGTACTCTTCACTTCTTCAAAATCAATTTCAGGAACAATTATCGGGAAGAATAAAATTATAGTAGATGATGAAGTACTTGCATTTATACATGTTAAACCCGATACTAAAGAAATTCCCGTTGAAACAGGTGTTCTAATCTTACCAAATGCTGAAAATGAAATAAAACAACCCGTGAAAAAATATTCAACTACAAGGGTAGTCGATCCGGAAGTTAAGGGTAGAATAACGGTTCAATCGTACAGCAATTTTTCTAATGCAAATAATAGATTTGATTATCAGCGATGGAGATATGCTTTTAAATTAAATGCAAATAATATAGGCGGATCAAATCTTTCTTATTCCCAGTATGTAAATTTTGCTTATAGAGCAGATGAATGGAATTCGATAAGCTCAAATATTGGGCAGGCATTCAGAGTTTACGATTTAGCTTTGAAGTATGATTTTTCTAGAGCAACATCAGTGTGGATTGGAAGACATTTAAACAGAAGAATATCAAATATCGGTTCGATTGACGGTGTGCAATTTGAAACAGCATTTTCACCATTTTCTATAGGGCTGGTCGTTGGTTCCCGTCCTAACTTAAGTGATATGGGATACAATGCAAAACTATTTGAGTATGGTGCATATATAAGTCGGTACGATTCTCTAGGACACAGAGGAATGTACAACACCTTCGGGTACTTTGAACAAACCAATGATTATAAAACTGATAGAAGATTTATTTATCTTCAACACAGCAATTCTATTATTAATAACACACGATTGTTCTTATCAACGGAAGTTGACCTCTTTAAAAAAATAAATGGGGAAAGCAAAAGCGAGCCTTCACTAACCAGTCTTTTTATTTCAGCTAATATTAGAGCAAGTGATTATGTAACATTCTACCTCTCATACGATGCAAGAAAAAATGTCATCTACTATGAAACATTTAAAAATTTTATTGACAGCCTTTTTGAAAATGAAACAAGACAAGGGTTCCGGAGCCGTATCACAGTTAAACCGATTAGGAATTTATTTATTGGTGCTAATTTCGGTTATAGATTCAGACCGGGTGATCTCAAACCATCAAACAATTACGGCGGTTATATAACTTATTCAAT
>JBATTD010000806.1:0-2379 GCA_049670345.1 Ignavibacteriaceae bacterium | reverse complement strand
AAAATTATTTCTGGTCTCAACACCAATTGGCAACTATGATGATATAACTCTACGGGCATTGAATATTCTTAAAAAGGTTGATTTTATTATTTGTGAAGAATATAAAGCTGCACGTAGAATGCTTGCTCATTACAAAATAAACAAGGAGCTTATAGCACTTAATGAGCATAATGAGAATGATGTTGTGGATGAGGTTGTAGCAGAAATATTGAACGGAAAAACAACTGCGCTAATATCCGATTGCGGTACGCCACTATTTTCAGATCCGGGACATTTACTTGTTGATCTTTGCATTGCACAGGGTATTGAATTGGTTCCCGTTCCCGGCGCAAACTCCCTCCTGCCAGCATTAATCGGATCGGGTTATGATATTGAAAAATTTTATTATTATGGATGGCTCTCGGCTAAAAAGGATATTAGGAGAAAACAACTGCTGGATTTGAAACGAATAAAAGAAGTTATTGTTTTAATGGATACTCCATACAGGTTAAAAAGATTATTATCCGATGTGGTAAATATTTTCGACAGTGCAACTCCTGTAGTCTTAGCTTTTCAATTAACTATGAAGGATGAAAAGTATTACAGGGGCAGTGCTCAAAAAATCCTGAACATCGCAGAGAAAAATAACCTTAAAGGCGAGTTTGTATTAATTATAAATAACCGGAAAAAGTAATTATTTAATTAGAAGCGCTACATTTTCAATATGGTAAGAATGAGGAAACATATCAACCGGTTTCATCTTCACTATTTTGTATCCTGCATCTACCATCAATTTAATATCCCTTGCCTGTGTTGCAGGATTGCAGCTTACATAAACTATCTTTTCCGGGTTTAGCTGCATCGTATCATCAACTGTAGTCTTATGCATTCCGCTTCTGGGCGGATCAATTATTATCACATCTGGTTTCGGGATTTTCTTCTTCTCAACAATCGGTAAAAATGTTTTGTACAAATTTGCTTCGATAAATTCAACATTATCAACAGAGTTTATCTTTGCATTCTTGGCAGCATCCTTCAGAGCAGATTTAACGGATTCAAACCCATAAATTTTCTCCGCCTTATCCGAAACATAAATTGCAATAGTTCCTGCACCGGAATAAAGATCATAAATTATTTCATCACCTTTCAGCTCTGCAAATTCCATTGCGGTTTTGTAAAGCTTCTCCGCCTGTAAAGTGTTTGTTTGAAAGAATGAATTTGAGCTTACCCGGAATTTATAATTCCCAATTTTATCGTAAATGAAACCTGTTCCGCAATAAACTTTTTCATAATCACCAATTGCAACGGAAGCTTTTTTTAAATTAATATTATTTATGATAGTTGTTATTTGAGGAACATCTATTAGCAGTTGGGTAGTATATTCATTCATCAATTCATCATCTTCGCTGCTGGTAACAAGATTTACCATCAGATCAACGTTGTTTTGTGATTGCCTGATCACAAGATTTCTTAAATATCCTTTGTGTGTTTTGGTTGAATAGATAGTTGTATTTTTCTCTTTAAAAAACTTACGAGTAAAATTTAAAATTTTATTGCTGAGCTCTGATTGAAGGAAACATTCATCAATATCTAAAACCTTATCAAATATTCTTGGTATATGGAGTCCGAGAGCAAAATCTTTATCAATAATTTCATTCGCACCAATTTCATCTTTAGTTAGCCATCTTTTATCTGAAAATGAAAACTCCATTTTGTTGCGGTAAAAGAAGTCGTTTTCAGAAGGAATGATATTCTCAAATTTAAAATCTGTTAATCCACCGATGTGTTCAAAAGTTTCTCTTACAAGCTCTTCTTTATATTTAAGCTGAGTTTCATAATTGAGATCCTGCTGTTTGCAGCCGCCGCACGTTCCAAAAAATTTACATCTTGGTTCAACTCTATGCTTAGAAGGTGAAATTATTTCTATTGCATTTGCTTCGGCATAAGAGGTTTTAATTTTCCTTAACTGCGCTGTCACTTTGTCCCCGGGATATGCACCCTGTACAAAAACAATATAGTTTTCCTCTTCAATATTTTGGTTCTCAGTTTTTTGCGCAGGTTTAATTTTACTGCGGCTTATCTTCGCAATTCCTTTACCTTCAGAAGCATACCTGGAAATCGTTAATTCTAATGTGTCTACTTTGTTCATCTGTCTATACCTCCTTTTTTTTGGTCAGATGGAACTTCTCCCGGCCTGCCTGCGGTAGGCAGGCTCATCGGGGCTCGTTTCAATTTATTTTGCTTGCGATGATTGATGTGAATCCCATATAATCATTGCCGCCAAGCTTAAGATAAGCATTCGATTCGTGGCTCATCCGCTTTAACATCTTTTTATAATATGCTTTTTCGTTTTCCGATAGAGAATGGATATTGTTAGATAAGAGGGTTTTGCTTTCAAGA
>JBATTD010000805.1:0-1654 GCA_049670345.1 Ignavibacteriaceae bacterium | reverse complement strand
CCCATAAGATATTCATATTCCCGTTCAATTTTTGAATCACCAAATTTCCCGGTGCCACTATCTTCCCATTTGCCAATTAGAAATTTAATTGGCTCCCATTTTTTTTGTATCGTTTTCACTTTGTGCAATTATAATTGAAGACAGAAACAGGAGAATCAAAAGTATTTTTTTCATTTTTCTCTCCATATATTAAGTTGTAAAAGGTGTTCTGGTTAAGCCGTTGATCCAAGTATGATTGATAAATTATTAATAATGCTTAAATATTATTCAATTGTTATTTTGAATTCATTTAATAACATTATTTCCCTCCGGGAATCAGATTATTCTTCCAAAACGCTTCCATGGTTCTGCGAAGATGAAGCGAAGTATTATCTCGTTCATTTATACCATGAGAACGCATTGGATAAGACATCATACTAAAAAGTTTATTATGTTTTATCAACTCGTTAACAAGCATTTCGAAACTCTGATAATGCACGTTATCATCTGCAGTTCCATGAATAATCATCAAGTTACCTTCTAATTTTGATGCATGATTAATCGGCGAACCATCGTGGTACCCCTTCTTATTTTCATAGGGAAGACCCATATACCGTTCCTGGTAAATAGTATCGTACAATTTCTGGTGAGAAACAAATGCAATCGCAATTCCGGTTTTATATATTTCAGGATACCGGAACATACAATTGAGAGTCATTTGACCTCCTCCGCTCCATCCCCAGATTCCGATTCTTTCCGGATCAACAAAACTGAACATTTTAAAAATTTCATTAGCAGCTTTTGCCTGGTCGTGAGTAGCCAGTATCCCAATTTGCTCGTAAATTGATTTCCTCCAGTTGCGCCCCCTAGGGATTTTTGTTCCACGGTTGTCCACACTGATTATAACGTATCCCTGCTGAGCCATATACTGATCCCAGAGCCGACCGTCTTTCCAGTTATCCTGAACCGTTGCGCCTGCCGGTTCACCATATATGAAAAAAATAAGCGGGTATTTTTTGGAGGGATCAAATCCAACCGGTTTTATCATCCATGCATCAAGCACTACATCACCAATATCAATTTTAAAAAACTCCCTGGGATTTAATCCAAGCGCATCATACCTTGTTTTTAATTCTGAGTTGTCCTCGAGTATATTAATTTCTTTATGCCCGGGAAGGCTAATGATGGATATCCTGTTTGGCGTAGTAGAGCTTTGGAACGTCGCAATTGCCCATTTCGCATTTGGCGACACTTGATATGAAAACTGCCCTTCAATTCCTTTTGGGCTGATCCTTTCTGCTGTACCTTTACCATCGAGACGGCTTCGGTAAAGATAACGTTGTGTATAGTTTTCGGGAGAGGCGATATAATAAACATAACCCCCTTTCTCATCGATACAATTTATACTCACAACATCAAAATCACCTTGAGTGATAAGATCCATCTTTTCCCCATCCCTGGAAACTTTATATAAATGAAGCCAACCATCTTTCTCAGTGGTCCACGTAAAATATATTCCACCGCTAAACCATTCAATGTTATCATGGATGTCAAGGAAAGCTTCATCATTATCAGTTAATATATTTTTTAACTGCATCGTTTGTGTATTACCCACCCAAACTTTATTTGTATTTTGAAGCCTGTTTAATTGCTGGATCATCACCTCATTTGAATT
>JBATTD010000804.1:0-17189 GCA_049670345.1 Ignavibacteriaceae bacterium | reverse complement strand
TAGTAAAACAGCCCGCAAAAGTAAAAGCCATGTTGGTATTAATTTTTGCAGTTGGTTTTGATTAAAAAATAGATTCGACACTAGTAAATATTACCGATTTTAACGAATGAAGTTTAAAAATAAACAAAAAAAGCTTATTACTGGAACAGGATTTGATAATGTAATTATGATATAAAACCAACATTCACTTTGTGTATAAAATGGACCGCTTGCAATTTATTGATAACATACTACACAAAATATAAAAGGGATTAATTATGACTGGCAACCAAATGATGTTATCCATTGTTGCTATGATCTTTCTATCAATGCTTATACTCAACGTTCATAGCTCAACCTCCGATAAGCTGATAATATTATATTCAAACGAATCGGTGATAGAGGCGACAGGTATTGTACAGGCAATTTTTGAAGAAATTCAAACAAAGGCCTTTGATGAAGCAACTACTACTACTGCGGTAAAAGAAAGAGATTTGTTCACCCCGGTGTTATCATTAGGGAAAGAATCCGGTGAGGTTGTCTATAGTGATTTTGATGATATTGATGATTATAACAATTACACTCTTACCGATACTGCAAATGTTATGGGTACATTCAGTCTGGCAGTTTTGGTACATTATGTAGAAGAAACTGCACCTTATGATACAACCAACATAAAGACATTCATGAAGCGCGTTGATATATCAATAAACAACGAAAGTTTACCAACCACATTAACATTTATTAAGCTGATATCTTATTAAGATATCCAGACAACACAAATATAGGGGTCTGGAAATCACCACTTAATTTCAGTAATTTATTATACCCCCTGTTATTTATCTGTTTCTTTGCGTTCTTATTAGAACGCAACTTCCTCTCTAATATCGTTATGTCTTTTTCTCTGTTGTGATAGTCTCTCTTTGCTGCCTTTAAAGAATATGTTATTATTAATTCGCTTTTGTTGTCCTTTTTCGATTTCTGTACTTTGATCGGCTTCTAATATTAAGCTCAGGATTTCTTCTCTTACCTCCTTATAATAGTCCCGCAACTATAACTACTATCGGTATGTTAAGACTAAACTTACTTTGATAACTCCAAAGTATTGGAATAAAAGTATGCCTTTCAAATATTTCATAACCGATGGGATAACCATTGATTCATGCGGGTAAACCTATTAATATATGTGGCTTATTGTGCTTACCATCTTTTGAAACCCCCAATCTTTTTATTTTGAACAATAATCATACTTTTTAACCCCTTTTTTAAGAGGATGACGAAGTCAAGACAGATGTATAGTGTTATAATCCTAAGACAGCTAAATCTTCATCTGGTTGGACCAATTTGTCTTCAACAATTGTAAATAGTGAGCAGGTTACTTCCTGGTAATTTCAACTACCAACTCTTCAGATGTATTAAATTACAGTACAAAGAGCGGGGTTGTTAAAAGGTTTGATGGGGTAAACTCCGGCTCATCCCCCACCGTAATAGATATATCCAGTGGGTTGCCTGCTTCCGGTTATGTCAACTATCTTGCAGTAGATCTAACCAAATTCAGGGGACGTTATTGCAGTATTCCATAATTACAACCTGCAGAGTTTATGGTATTTAGCTAATAGTGGATTAACCGTATGAACTCAGGAAGCTTTGAGTTCTATAGGTAATGCCGTAACTGTTATGTTAGACTGGAAAGACAATGACGGAACACTTGCTGCTGCCACGCACGGAAGGGGTGTAAATACCGTACTGGTTACGTCTCCTTTGCCTATTGAATTAAGTTTGTTTTCAGACATATTTCAAAATTGCAAAGTAAAATTGTTGTAGAAAACCTAGCCCGGGATAATTAACTGCTGTTTTGAGATTCTTCACGCAATTTATCCCCCATTGGGCGTGGCTCAGAATAGCGCTCATTCTGTACCCGACCTGCCTGCGCCTGCCTGCCGGTAGGCAGGGCAGGCAGGTTTATCAGGTGAAGAATCCTGGGAGAAGATAGGTTTTGTTGAAGGACACGGAAACAGCAATTCTCCGAAATCTTACAAATTTGTAGACGAAAGTGTAATGTACGGAAAGCATTATTACAAACTAAAACAAATTGATAATGACGGCAGTTTTGAATATAGTTACATTGTTAACGCAGATGTTCCTGTTTTACAAGATTATGCTATTCTGGAACAAAATTATCCAAACCCGTTTAATCCGGCAACAAAAATACGCTTTATGGTAAACGACAATACTGCGAGTCTCATAAAAATAGTTGATGTGAGAGAAATAGCTCAAATATTCAACAATATTGCATAACCTGGAAAATATATGAAATTAAATTCGATGGTTCACTGCTAAATTCGCTGGATTATTATTATAACCTGGTTGCCTGAGATTACGAAACAATCCGTAAAATACCACCCCTAAAACAGGTTAATTTTAAGCTTTTTAAAAATCAAATTGTCTCATTTTATTTAAACATTTGCTTCATTTCCCAAAAGAAACTAAAATTTTATGATATTTGTGTTAATTATTATTTCAATTTAAATACAATTCTTTGTTTTTGATTAGTTTTCTTACATTTTGATGAAATCAGAGCTCCATCACTCAAAACTGTTTCATTTATAAACACAATTTTCAATAAATGACAGTAAAATGTGCAAAATGAAAGAATACTATTTACCGTTGTTGAACTAATGATTGGAACTGTAAGTAAAATTTACCGGTGGAAAATTGGCACATCTATTGGCTATGGCAAAACAGAAGGATGCTAAACGAAAGTTCTAAAACATAATAATTATAAGTAAGGAGATTAAGTTTTGAATACTGGTCAAATGATGTTAACAATAGGAGCAATGGTACTTTTAGCAACCTTAATGTTGAAAATTAACACAAACAACCTCCAAACGGATTCTGTTCGTTCAGAAGCACAATATGGTGTGTTAGCAACCTCACTTATAACTTCGATAATAGAAAAAGCAAAAAGTCTTGCGTTTGATGCAACAACTGATACAAATGCAGTCACTTCCACTAATGAACTTACTGATGTATCAGGCTTAGGACCTGCGACTGGTGAAACTTATGATACATTTAACGACTTTGATGATTTTAATGGATATACCATGGCTGACTCATCAATGCCTTCCGCGGTGTTTGATATTTCTTGTGAGGTAGTCTATGTCCACCCGAGCAATATTAAAGTTACACATAATTTAAGAACCTGGCATAAGAAGATTACTGTTCAGGTTTCAAGTAAGTTTATGGCAGATACAATTAAACAATCATCAATTTATAGTTATTGGTATTTCAGATAGGAGACAAAAATGGGTACTAGCGTTATACTAGATATACTTGGGTCAACAATTATCGGCGGTATTTTACTGATGAATTTATTTCAAATAAATGGTACTGCTGTCGAAAATACTTATACGGGAACTGGTGAGTTAATTGCACAAACAAATTTATCGACAATTGTTCAAGTTCTCGAATACGATTTTAGAAAGATTGGTTACTGTGCAGATTGGGAGAAAATTCCAATTCCAACTCAGGCAGTACTTTCAGCGGATTCATGCGGTATAAAATTTTTAACAGATGTAGATTCTGATGGTAATGTAGATAGCATGTATTACTACTTAGGTCCTACAAGTGAATTACTGAGCACACCTAATCCCAGAGATAGATTTTTATACAGAGTTGTTAATAACGAAGCCCCGGTTGGTATAAATTTAGGAGTAACTCAGTTTAATTTAATCTATTTTGATGTTCTTGGTAATCTTATCAACTTTCCTATTGCTGTTCCGGGAGAGATATATACAATGCAAATAGATTTAACAGTTGAAGATGTTTCGGCTTATAACGAACAGTATTCATCTGCCTTTTGGAGACAGATAAGATTAGTAGCCAAAAATCTTCGTAACAGATAAGGAGTAATATAATGGGTAAATTAGCTTTTATTATGGTTCTTGGTTTTAGCACATTGTTTCTTGTTATGGGTTACAATGCTAATAACATCGCATCCCGTTCTGTACAGAACATGGCTGATTATCACGCTAAAACCGTTGCATACAATATCGCTACTAGCGGTGCAAACATGGCTGCCAACGAAATTTTCATGGATGCTGACTGGGAGACAGGATTTTCCCATGAAGATTTTGAAGATGGTTATTTTGATGCAACTGTGGACGTTCTGGATGCGTGGTTTAATATCAGAAAATTAACAACTATAGGAACCTACAGAGGCGTATCAGACACTATTGAGGTTATTTTTAAGCCGAGTAGTTTTGCAAAATTTGCTTATTTCTCAACAAATGATCCGGGTTATTTATATTGGACTAATAAAGATACTATTTGGGGTCCATTTCACTCGGAAGGTCATATTAATGCTTATAGACATCCCGTATTTATGGCAAAGGCCACATCAAAAACTGGTGTTCATAATTATCAGTCTGAGGCTCTGGATGCCCCAGAATTTTATGGTGGTTACGAATCAGGCGTAAGTCTCTCGTTCCCAGCAAGTGGGATTACAGATCTAATGAATATGGCTGGATCGGGGGGGCATTTATTTAATGGGCACGATACTGTTTATGTAACGTTCGCAGGTGATAGTTTGAAATATCGATACGCTGCAAATGATCCGGATACTACGGTATTCACACAAAGCTTTGCACCCAATGGAGTAATATTCGCTAATGACGCAACGGTGAGGCTCAAGGGTACTGTAAAAGGACGATATACTGTTGGCACTACGGGACCACCTCCGAAAGGGAATATCTACTTAGATGATGATATTGTTTATTATAACGATCCTAGAATTGACCCTAACTCAACAGATATGTTAGGACTTGTATCAAAGAATAGTATTCTAATTACAGATAATTTAGCAAACAGTTCAGATATCAATGTGGATGCCTCATGTTATAGCGAAGACTATGGTTTTGGTGCCGGATGGCCGAGTTTTACTCAACCAAATGGTAAAATAAATTTATATGGTGGAATTCAAAATAAAGCCAGGGTACAAATTGGTGTAATTCATGGCAGTGATATTTGGGGTTTTAATAGAAACTATAAGTACGATGAAAGATTAATGTTAGCCTCTCCTCCAGGATATCCCGGAACTGGTGATATGGAAATCGTATCGTGGTTAGAATAGGTATAATAAGTTTATTTAAGATAAAGAAGGATTGAATATTGGAAGACGTAGTTCAGGAAATCAGCGGTGATGTTATAATAAATAGAGTAAATCTTTCACACGCTACCGTAAATGAAAGTGCTGAATTAAGAAATTTACTAGATGAGCAAATTACTATTGGGCATTCCAATATAGTTGTTGATCTTAGCCAGTGTATCAGCATGGACACAACTTTTATCGGAGTACTTGTAGCTACTCATAAAAAGTTATTAGCAAAAGGTGGGCAGTTAAATATTGTTAACAAGCTGGACCTTACACGAGAATTATTTTTCAACTTAACAGGCATTTCTAAAGTATTTAATACTTTTGAAACATCCGAGGATGCTGTAAAGAGTTTCAGTAATAGAATAAAACCACCGGAACTAAAATCTGATGGAGTTATTCCTAAAAAGAGTGTTGCGTGGGATTTTAGTTAATCATTTTTAAGTGCTTCTGAAGCTGTAGAGAATGCAACACGAACAGCAGCAAAAATAAGCGGGTTATCGGGCTCTTTGGGATATGGCTTTGGAAAGAAAAGAGTAAATGTTAATTATGTGTACGAATAAATTATGATGGAAGAAAAAAAATAACACAAAAATTTAATATAAGAGAATTTAATTTGGTTAAATTTATTATGATTATGGTTTTAGGGGGAATAGTCACATACGGCATAACCAACTTCTCCCAAAATAATAAAGTAAACCAGGACACAGAAAATTCCTCGGATAATTTTGCTTATAACCGCGCATACGATCTAGCAAGCAGTATGGCTGATATATTATTGAAGCGAATATCAGACGATGCAACAGATATAGGTAACGCCCGGGCGACAGAAGATTTTCTGGGCAGAAAGGCAGCTTACATTGTGGAAGAGACTTTTATTGAGGATGATAACCTTTTCGAAATTAAAGTCACTACAAAGTCAGAAGATGTTACGACCATCTTTACCACATATATATGCCCGGAAACCAAGCGAAAGGAAAGAATAAATGTTAGGTATGAGTAAGAATAAATTATGATTACAATATAGTTTAATAGTTCTCTACTACAAACAGTTTCAAAGCAAATTATTATGAAATGTTTTTTGTGATAATTTATTGAGCTGATTGTGGTGACTAAATCAATAAGCAAGAACATGTATAAAACAGCTAAGATAAAAAAATTTATAAATTTAAACTTTGTGAGAGCATAATGAAAAAGGTATTTTCATTATCATTATTTTTTATGCTAATGGTTAGTATTAGCATATTTGCAGTAACTAAAACTTTGAAGTCAGGTGGTGGTGGTAGCCTAAATTGGACATCTAATGGTTCCTGGACCCAAAGTGGAGTTCCTTCCACTTCAGATGATGTTGTTATTGCAGCAAGTTCAAATAGTTTAACAATTGATGCAAATGCCATATGTGCTAGTTTTACTATAGAGGCTGGTTATGCCGGCACAATTACTTTTTTGGGATCCTTTACTCTAACTGTAAGCGGCGATTGGACAAATAGTGGTGCACCAGCTTTAGGAAGTGGATCAGTTCTGATAGGAGGAAAATTTACAAATAATAATGCCTCGCTGGATGTTCAAAATACAGAATTTACTTTTAACGGGACGAGTGATCAGACTATTTCAAGTGCTTCCGGTCCTGCAAATACTTTATCTACATTTGGTACCCTGACAATTGATAACCCGGGAATTGTTACTCTACTTACAGATGTAGGAGTGAAGATTTCCTTTTCAACAACACAAGGTCAGCTTGATATAAATGGAAATATATTATACGTAAACGGTGCAGAATATACGGGTCCACTTCCCGTCGAATTAGTTTCATTTAGTGCCAGAATCAATGACACCGAAATTATTTTAAATTGGTTAACAGCAACGGAAGTAAATAACTATGGTTTTGAAATACAACGCTCTGTTCAGACAGACAAATGGGAAGTGCTTGGTTTTGTTGAAGGACATGGCAACAGCAACTCACCGAAAGAATATAGTTTTACAGATGCTGAAGTGAATTCTTCGGGAATATATTATTATAGATTAAAACAAATAGATAATGATGGTAGTTATGAATTCTCAAAAACTATAGAAGTTAATTTTGGTTCACCGATTAGCTTTGAGTTAAGTCAAAACTATCCCAACCCGTTTAACCCATCTACAACTATCAGTTTTAATTTGCCCAAATCCGGGGTAGTTACTTTGAAGGTTTATAACTTAATGGGTGAGGAAATAACAACTCTGGCAGAAGGTTTTAGGGAAGCCGGAATTCATAGTTTTAATTTTAATGCGGAAGGATATCCAAGTGGAATGTATTTGTATAGCTTGGGTACAAATGGTTTTACTGAAACTAAGAAAATGTTGCTTGTGAAATAAGCTATAGAGTATGCTCAATATCATTCTGAGCAAAATCGAAGAGCGACAGGGTAATTTTTAATTCAGGGCAGCGTTTTGCTGCCCTTTTTTTCATCAGGATATCACTCCCTTTCCACATCAACCCATATATCAATTAATACTCTGATCTCCCTGAACCGCATCGGGCAAGAACCAAACAGATTCTAACAAAGTATCCCGAAGTACGAAAACTGATAACCAGGAATCCCGCAAGTTTTTTACTTATCATTTTTATTGTGGGGTTGCAGCTTACGGTAGCCTTTTTATTGCGTGAACAATCTCATGGTGGCAGGTAATCCTTCGTCAGGCCTGCCCTGCCCTGCCCTTCCTACCGACAGGCAGGCGGCAGGCAAAGCTCAGGACAGAGTTTTGTAGAGGCTGAGAAGATGGTACTATTGTAAGTAATAGCTAAGAATTAGGAACAATTACACTTTTATCAGCTACCCCATTTTTGCTTTCTCAGGCAAGATAATATTCTCTATAATAAACACCCTGAAAAAATCCCCGCTTTTATGTCTTTTTAGCTCCAGAACCATACGAAAAAGGATGCTTCATTATAATACATAATCCTAATTTTTAACCATTTCCTGATAACATTTTCAGAAGAAAATTCGACAAAAGTTTAGTTTCTTAATCAAATTCGAACAATATTTGTATTTTAACGAATTGGCATACCCCTTGTATAACTAACGTTGCGGATGCTAAAGTTTTGAGGGTTGAAATATTGTTCAACTAAATAAAACACTTAAATCATGATATCTTTAATATCTTTAGCAATTCTAGCCACACTTCTTCTGGTGGGTTGTGCAGATAAACCTATCTCCCCTATCTATTCGGATAGTCATCCATATAACTGGAATATCTAAAAATGGGTTATTTATTAGATATTGTAGGTTCAATTATTATTGCAGGCATGGTAGTTATGATCCTTCTGGCAGTAAATATAAATAGCACTGCCTCATCAAGCGCAATTTTATTTTCCACTATTGAACAAAAAAACATTTTAGATATTTCAGAATTAATTGAATATGATTTTTACAAATTAGGCTATCGTATCCCCGACGAGAAAATATCTGTTGCAGATTCTATTGAAATAAAGTTTTACGCAGATATTGATAATAATGATTTGGCTGATTCTATTCATTACTTCTTAGGAGAGACAACTGATTTAAGTTACACTACTAATCCTAACGATAAACCTTTACACAGAAACCGCAACGACCAGGATAGTCTCTCCACTGAATTTCCGGTTGTAGATTTTCAGCTTTCATATTTTGATTCTATCGGTAATTCGCTCGACTATTCATCGTTAACAAATTCTGCCGGAAGAGAGCTCATTAAATCTATAAAGATTAAAATCACAGTAGAATCTAATGAGATGTATGATGATAACTATCGAACCTCTGAATGGAAGAAAAAAATATCGCCTAAAAATTTAAGATAAAGAGCTTTATTATGGCAAGATTTATAATGATTATTGTTCTGGGCGGGATGGTCACATTCGGCATATCCAACATCTCCCTGAATAGTACGTTAAACAGGGGCACAAATAATTCCGTGTATAGATTTGGCTATAACCGCGCGCACGATATCGCAGGCAGTATAACTGATATTTTATTGATGCGAATAGCAAATAATGCAACATATAGAGATAACACGCCGGCGACAGAGGATTTGTTTGGCGGAGAGGCAACTTACAGTGTGGGGGATACTTTTTTTGAGAATGATAGCCTTATCGAGATAACAGTCAATGCAAACTTTAACGGTATTACGAAAACCGTTATTACCTTTGCAGAGATAAAAAGCGAGGGCTGGGTACCCCAGGTTTTACGGGGTGCCTGGACTGTAACTGCAGACCTTAATCATACAATAAGCAATATGAACATTGATGGGCGTGATCACGATTTAGATCAAAATTTAATCCCAACTACGGGAAGATTCGGGATTTCAACAAGTACAGCTTTTATAAATACGGGGAATGCCGCAATAGGCGGAACGAATAATGAGATTGACTATCCAATGACCTCTCCTGGAGCTCCGGAAGTGATTGAAGAAAATTACGTCTGGGACGGAGGCTTTCCCGAATCACCTGATGAAATACTAGGTTACCCTGAAGGCACTTTGAAGTCAGCCGCTCAATCCGGGATGTATGGCAGTCAGTATTTATTAAATCCAGCAGATGACGATTCGAGAATCCTCGGATTAACATATCCTCTTTCCGGTGTAACCTATATCGAAATTACAAATGGGACTGAGTATGTGTTGCAGTTTGAGCAAAATGGTAACAGTGGAATTGTTGTGGTTCATAATTCTGATCGAACCAGTAAATTAAAAGGCATAAAATATGACAATGCTACTTCAGACGGTTTGTTAACCGGGTTACTAATAACTGATTATTCTTTTCATCATCATATTGATGTGTTAGGTAGCATATTACAGCTTTCTCCCAATTTGGAAACCGTAAAAGATTGTAATGGAAACGAAGATCATTGGGTTTACTACTCTTCTGAAGCTATAGTGAATGCAACACGAACAGCAGCGGAAATCACCGGGCTATCGCGAAAATTGGGATATGGCTTTGGAAAGAAAAGAGTAGATGTTAGGTATGTGCGCGAATAAGCAAATTGCAAGAGTGCTAATTCTCTTTAGAAGATAAACGAAATCTATTTTTCTCTGATTTTGATATGAAGTCTCTTCAACTGCTCTTCACTTAATTCCGGGGGTGAATCATCAATCAAAGACATTGCTCTAGTTTTTTGGGGGAATGCAATTGTATCCTGTATTGATGTCTTTCCTGCAAATATCATAACCATTCTATCAAATCCGAAAGCAATTCCACCGTGCGGCGGTGCACACCATTTAAATAATTTCTTTTCCTGTGATTTATGCGCTTTTTAAATTGGACTCATTAATTATTGGAAAAAACTAAATTTATTAAGGACGGCAATAATATCTGAATTAAAGTTTGATCTGCCTAAGGTGGCTTAAAAATTATTGGAGTCCTGTTTTCTATTAAGTTTCACTTTATGCCTCGAAAAAATGTATAATTTAAATCACTTTGGCTTAAAACTTGTTCCTGACATTTTAAAAATGAGTGCTATTTAATTGATAAAAACACAAAAGAACACAGAACCGTTAAGAAACATTATTATTATTACATTAATTTCATTTTATGTATTAATAGTTGTGATATCTGCCTGGCTTTCGGATGATGCGTATATAACTTTTAGAACCATTGACAATTTCATAAACGGATTTGGGTTAACCTGGAATGTAAGTGAAAGAGTACAGGCCTATACACATCCATTGTGGATGTTTATTCTTTCTGCATTCTATTTTATTACAAGGGAAATTTATTTTACGAGCATTACTATTTCGATACTGATTTCTATCGGCGCTGTCCTGCTGCTTTTTTACAAGCTTTCAAATTCAATTACCAATACAATTTTCATTAGTCTTATCTTGATTTTTTCAAAAGCATTTATTGATTATTCCACATCAGGACTTGAGAATCCCCTTACACATTTATTAATAGTAGTATTCTTCATCTTATACTTCAATGATGAGGTGAGAGGGAATAAACTTTTTAATCTATCTCTCATTGCATCATTGGCTGTTTTGAATCGAATGGATATCATTTTAATTTTTCTCCCTGCTTTACTTGTTATTTATTATAGAGGCAATAAATGGAAAGGATTGTTGATTGTCATTGCAGGATTTTCCCCATTTATATTATGGGAGATTTTTTCTCTGTTTTATTATGGCTTTCCCTTTCCTAATACGGCATACGCTAAGTTAAACACAGGCGTTAGTCAATTTGAACTTATTGAACAAGGATTTCATTATTTGCTTTTTTCATTCTATTTAGATCCACTGACTCCCATAGTATTGTTGGCTGGCTTAATCATACCATTAGCGAGTAAAAATAGGACCCTTTTGCCTATCACTATCGGGATTGCGTTTTATATGATCTATATACTAAATATTGGCGGTGATTTCATGGGTGGAAGATTCCTTTGTGCTCCATTTTTATGCTCTGTAATTGTTATTTCAAAAACGGATTTCATATCATTTAGACTTAGACACACACAGATAGCTATAATTTTAACAGTAATAATGTTAGGACTCCTATCTCCAAAACCAACAATATTCTCTACAGCTAATTATGGAGTAGGTCCAAAGATATTCAAAGCATTCAGATTCGGGCCCTACATTGTGAATATGTATCACGGCATTACAGATCAACGTATGTGGTTTTATTATTTTACCGGTCTTCTTAGTAATGTTTTTGAGAGTAAGCTTTACGAATTTCCTGGAATTCAAGATGCTCAAAAATTAAAAGAGTCAAGAGAGAGAGTCGTTATCAAAGATGTTATTGGTATGATAGGTTTCTATTCAGGAAGTAACATTCATATTGTAGATCCAAGAGCGTTATCAGATCCTTTGCTTTCAAAGCTTCCTTCAACTGAATTTTGGAGAGGTGGCTACAAGGAAAGGCCAGGTGAAAAAAAATGGTTAATTGGCCATTTCACAAGGAAAATACCAAGAGGTTACCTCGAAACAATAACCACTGGTGAAAATAAATTACAAGATATGCATTTGCGAAAGTATTATGATAAGATTTCCCTTGTAACAAGAGGAAATCTCTTCGATTTTAACAGGTTAGTTGAGATATGGAATTTAAACACCGGTAAGTATGATTATTATATTGAAGCATACAACAACACAATATTACCAAGTCCCAACTAATCTTTATTACCTTTTTTTTCTCTCAGTTTTATGTGGAGCTCTTTCAACTGCTCTTCGCTTACTTCCGAAGGTGAATCGTCCATCAAAGAGATTGCGCTTGTTGTTTTGGGAAATGCAATCGTATCCCGAATTGATGTCTCCCCGGCAAAGATCATAACCATTCTATCAAATCCAAAGGCAATTCCTCCATGCGGCGGTGCACCATATTTAAAAGCGTTCATTAGAAAACCAAATTTCTTCTCTGCTTCTTCTTTAGAAATTCCCAATGCCTTGAACATCTTTGCCTGTAACTCCGAGTTATGAATTCTTATACTTCCGCCTGCAATCTCATGCCCGTTTAATACAAGATCATAAGCTCTTGCTTTTACTTTACCGGGATCGGAATCAAGCAGTTCAACATCTTCTGTTCGGGGCGAAGTAAAGGGGTGATGCATAGCATAAAATCTCTTTGTTTCTTCATCCCACTCAAGTAATGGAAAATCAGTGACCCACAGAAGTTTTGGTTCTGAATCCGGCTTAACAAGTTCCAGCCGTTTTGCCATTTCTAATCTTAACTCGCCCATTTGAGTTATAGTTTCCAATCGTTTTCCGGCAAGTATTAATATCAGGTCGCCCGGCTTAGCGCTCAGAATTTTAATAAGATTTTGCTTTTCATCATCCGCGAGAAACTTAGCAACAGGTGAATCAATTCCATCTTCATTTACTTTCATCCAGACCAAACCCCTGGCGCCTAACTTTTTAACATGTGCGGTAATATTATCAATTTGGTTTCTGCTGTAGCCGGCACATCCCAGCGCGACTAATGCCGAAACAGTTCCGCCGCCGTCAATAGCATCTTTAAATACTTTAAATCCCGAATTTTCAAAAACACGATTTAATGTTTTTAACTCTAAACCAAAACGAAGGTCTGGTTTATCACTCCCGTATTTTTCCAGTGCTTCATCAAATGTAAGGCGCAGTAATGGTTCTTGGAGTTCAAGGTGCCAAAGGTCTTTGAATAAAACTTTCATTAACCCTTCAACGATTTCAAACACATCATCGACATCAACAAAAGACATTTCAACATCTATTTGGGTAAACTCCGGCTGCCTGTCTGCACGCTGATCTTCATCCCTGAAACATTTGACTATTTGAAAATACCGATCGAATCCGGACACCATTAATAGTTGCTTATAAGTTTGGGGGGATTGTGGCAGTGCATAAAATTTCTTTTTATGTAACCTACTTGGTACAAGATAATCTCTTGCACCTTCAGGAGTGCTTTTCATCAGCACAGGAGTTTCTATTTCAACAAAGGAGTTTTTATCAAAATATTTTCTTACCAGCTGGTACATACGATGACGAAGTAAGAGTGTTTTTTGAAGAACGGGTCTGCGCAGATCGAGATACCTGTACTTAAGTCTCAGGTCTTCAAATGCATCAACGTCATCCTTAATAGCAAATGGAGGTGTTTCGGCTTCGTTTAGAATAACAAGCTTATTTACAATAACATCTATCTTACCGGTTGTCATTTCCTTATTAACCTGGTCTTTGGGGCGCTCTCTTACGGTCCCCTCCACCGAAATAACAAATTCATTTCGTAATTCTTTTCCAAATTGATGTGCTTCCCGATTATGCTCAGGTTCAAAAACAACCTGGGTCACTCCGTAGCGGTCTCTTAATCCTATAAAAATAACTCCACCTAAATCTCTTCGCCGGTCAACCCATCCGTTAAGCACAACCTTTTCCCCCACATCTGTTGCTTTTAATTCTCCGCAAGTATGTGTTCTTCTTTTAAAATTCATATGGTTATAATTTCTTGATTTGGTCATATGGAACTCGCATTATAATCATTTTCTTGTTTGTAAATGATTTTTTATGCTCGTTTCATTTTATGCTTTTTTTCCTAACTAAATTTGAGAGGGAAAATTAATCATTCTTAAAAGGGTAAACAAATTAAACTGAATATGCGCAGCTTATAGCTATATCAATATTATTGATGGGTTAATTCTTCAATAAGATTTTAATTCTTTGTAAATTTATAGTATGAACACTGTCGAATTAATAATTAAGAAGCGAGACGGGAAAGCCCTTACTAAAGATGAAATAAATTTCCTTATCAACTCATATACAAAGAGTAAAATTCCTGATTATCAAATTTCCGCTTTGCTTATGGCAATACTATTAAAAGGAATGACAAAAGCAGAGACATCTTATCTTACCGAAGTTATGCTTCACAGTGGAAAGGTGATTGATCTTTCATCTATTAAAGGACCAAAGATAGATAAACATTCAACTGGCGGGATTGGTGATAAAACTTCTCTTATACTTGCACCCATAGCAGCTGCAGCAGGTGTTAACGTACCGATGATCTCAGGGCGAGGACTCGGGCATACTGGCGGAACTCTGGACAAACTTGAATCTATCCCCGGATTCAATATTAATCTTTCATTAAAGGAATACAAATCAGCATTGAAAAAATGCGGTGCTGTTTTAATAGGACAGACAAAAGATATTGCCCCTGCAGATAAGTTGATTTATTCTTTACGCGATGTTACGGGAACTGTTCCGTCAATTCCCCTAATTACCGGAAGCATAATGAGTAAAAAACTTGCAGAAGGAATAGACGGATTAGTATTAGATGTGAAAACCGGCAGCGGAGCATTTATGAGAGAGACAAAAGATGCAGTCGAACTTGCCAGATCTCTTATAAATACTGCAAGAGCATTCAACAAAAAAGTAATCGCTTTCATTACAGATATGAATCAACCGCTCGGTAATTACATCGGCAACTGGCTCGAGGTTTACGAATCGATAATGGTTTTGCGTGGAGAACAGAAAGGCAATTTGCTTGATTTAAGTTTAAACCTTTCCGGCGCAATGATCTATTTAGGGGGCAAAGCTGGGTCTATAAAGGAAGGTGTTGAAATTGCCAAAGAACAGATCAACAACGGAAAAGCTTTTGATAAGTTTGTTGAAATTGTAAAACTGCAGGGTGGAGATATTAGCTATATTCTCAATCCTAAAAAATATCCAAAATCAAAATTCATAAAAAATATAAGATCGAAAGAAATTGGCTTTATAAAATCAATCGATAATTACCGTGTAGGGATGGCTGCTCTTGAGCTTGGTGCAGGAAGAAAAACTATGGGAGATAAAATAGATCCGAAGGCCGGGATAATTTTTAAAGTTAAAATTGGAGATAAAATTAAAAAGAATGATGTTATTGCAGAATTGTATTCTCAATCGATGGATAAAATAAACATAGCGAATGAATTGATTTTAAGTGCAATAAGATATTCAAAACAAAAAGCCACTAAACCTAAACTCATCAAAAAAATAATAAAATAAAGGAATGATAATATGGAAAAGAGAAAAGAAATAATCGAAAATTTAATTAAAAGTTACTGGATGGAAATTGAAACTGTAATAAACTACATTTCAAACTCTATTAATCTTGACGGTGTAAGGGCTGAAGAAATAAAAAAATCTCTTGCGATGGATGTTACTGAAGAGATAGCACATGCTCAATCATTAGCAAAGCGCATTAAAGAACTTGGCGGACTTGTTCCTGGTTCCATAGACCTTAAACCTGTTCAGTCATTTCTTCAAACAAAAGAGGATACTACAGATGTTGTTTCTGTTATAGAGGGTGTTATAGCTGCTGAGAATGGTGCTGTTGAACAGTACAACAAAATAATTAAACTATGTGACGGCGTAGATTACGTTACACAAGATTTATGTATACGGCTTCTCGGAATGGAAGAATCACACAGAATTGAATTTATGGGATTCTTAAAAGAATATAAGTAAGCTTATTGGGGCGGCAGATTATGTCTGCCGTCTTTACTTTTCTTCCTGCATCTCTAATCTTTTTTACATAATTTAAACCTTAACAGAAAATTTTACACTGTATATCTAATTCACACACTTTATTAATAAACTTGAAGAGGTATTGTTATGCTATTTATAATTGCAATAATAGCGGCGGTAGTTGCATTTTATGTATATAAAAATGCTAAAAAAAGAATGAATAAATCGGAGGCATCTTTTGCTCTAATTGGGCTTGCAGTGGCTTTGTTGATAGCCATATCACAATCCTGGACAATTATACCTGCCGGACATACCGGGGTTATCGATTTCCTGGGAAATGTTAGTGATGAAACTTTGAAACCCGGAGTTAACCTGGTTAACCCTATGGCAAAGATTGAAAAGATGAGCATCAAAACTCAGGAATTGAAAGAGTTGATGTCCGTTCCATCTAAAGAGGGACTAAGTGTAGATCTGGAAATAAGCCTGCTTTTTAAGTTAAATTCTGAAAAGGCTAATGATATCTATAAAACAGTTGGACCAAACTACGCAGAAATTATTTTAGTCCCGCAGTTTCGTTCCGTTGTAAGGGGAGTAACAGCGCGTTACGAAGCAAAAGCTCTTTACACCGCTTCCCGTGAAAAACTTGCTGGAGAAATTTTAGAGGAACTGGAAAGATTGGTCGGTCCAAGAGGAATTACTGTTGAACAAGCTCCTTTAAGACAAATACAACTTCCAGCCCGTTTAACTCAATCTATTGAAGAGAAGTTACAGGCTGAGCAGGAGAGCCAGAGAATGGCATTTATCCTGCTAAAAGAGGAACAGGAAGCTGACAGAAAAAGAATAGAAGCAAAGGGAATTGCTGATTTCCAAAATATTGTTGCAAAGGGTATTAGCGACCAATTGCTGAAGTGGAAAGGCATTGAAGCCACCGAAAAACTTGCAAACTCACCAAATACAAAGGTTATCGTAATAGGATCGGGCAAAGACGGTTTGCCGCTAATTTTAGGTGGTAATTAATTTCAACTAAATATCTAAGAAATGACTTGCTGGTCAGGAAATATGTTGCTTCTGATCACTTAAATTTTTATTTTTCGACCGGCAAGTCACTTTCAAAAGGTAAATAAAGATGATACCCGTTATACAC
>JBATTD010000803.1:0-1643 GCA_049670345.1 Ignavibacteriaceae bacterium | reverse complement strand
GGTAAATGGCACCTGAGAAAAAATATTTGTCGTTAAACTAAAAACAATTATTAATAGAACTGAAAAGATTTTCATACTGTATCCTTCCTTAATTCATCACAAAATTATTTTAACAATATCATTTTTTTTACGCTAAAACTCTTACCCGACCTCAAGCTATAGAGATATATACCACTTCCTACTTTCACACCAAAGTTGTTAGTTCCATTCCATTCAACATTGTAATACCCTGCTTCTTTTGTTTCATTTACCAAAGTCCTTACTTTCTCACCTAATACATTATAAATTAATAATTCAACATTGTTAGGCTCTGTTATTCCGTATTTTATTTGTGTTACAGGATTGAACGGATTTGGATAATTTTGCTCCAGCACAAACCTGGTTGGCAGAATTGAACCTAACTGAATTTTAAGCAGATTTACCTTATCATTATTAATAATTATCTCCAGTCCATCTGTTATTTGTCTTTCTCCTACTTCAACATTTCCTGCAAATTCTTTAATCATATAACCATCTTTGTTTCCATCACTTATTCCTGTCATCTTCACTTTCAATGGATAGTTTTTTGATTGTATTTTTATTTCTATCTCATCTGATTCTGATAATCTATATCCGCCAGATATTCTCACATCAAACAATCCTGATGGTGGTATGGGTGGTAAACTATAACTCTCTATACTTACATCCTCTCCTAACTTTCCGCTAAAGTACAGATTCTGCTTATTACCCCTGGCATCTTCTATCTCTACCTTAATGAACTCCGTTAGATCGGCCAATACAGCATCTCTTTCATTTCCCTTTGCTAATATGGTATTTGAACAGTCCAGAGTTACTGTTCCTGAAGCATTTGTTCTTATCCAGTATCCTTTTCCAGCTTCTATTGTATCTTCAGTAAAATAAGAACCATCAAAGCCAAACAATGTGCCCGGGATTATTATTTCACCCGGATCAAGTACACTGCTAAGAGCCAAATCACAAAGCGGTCCGCCAATCATATTCCAGCCAAGGGCTAAATCCAAATCCATCATTGATATTTCTAAACCTGCAATTTCTACTACCTCCGGACCATCAAACTTCAACCAATAGCCTTCTTCTGTTTTTATTGAATCTGTGCTATAATAGCTTCCATCGAATCCAAACAATGTACCATCTATCGCATTGGGGAATAATGTCTTATAATAACTATCCTCAACATCCAGCGGCAGGCTTATCATATTCCAGCCATCTGCTATTACTGTACCGATTGAGATTTTATAAATATATAATATCTGTAGATGATCAAGACCCGTAACGTCTGTATAACTGCTATCCATTCGCATATCTACATTTACCAGAGTTCCACCATTTGGATCAATCAAAAAGAAATTACCTTCCGGTGGCAGATCACCCGGACTCCAGCTAAATGATACCGGATCACATCCTGCTGCTGATTGTTAGTATATATCCCAAACTATGATGCTATCAATATTAGTTTCCCTTATATCTTTCAATAATCCTTCGTTGCAGCTAACTAATCTTCCATCAAAGGCACCTGACGGCGGCGGTGGTGGTGCATAGAGATCATAGACAGGATCAAAGCAATCGGTTGCATCGGGGGCTGTACCGAATATGAGATCTACGGAATTAGTACAATTGTCCGAGAC
>JBATTD010000802.1:0-3298 GCA_049670345.1 Ignavibacteriaceae bacterium | reverse complement strand
AAATAACGTCCACTTTTAGAATTTTAATATGGTTATTATCGCTGTGAGCATTACACCATTCATCTAAAATAATATCGACTGAGTGGCTTAGGCCGCAAATAGGGCTGTGTTTGTATATAATAAGCTCATAATCGTTTGAAGAATTTTTGATTAATTCCTTCCACTCTTTTTTGTCTGATAAATTGATAATTTCCATAATAATTAAAAGTATTACATTTTCTGCAATTTTTCTTTTTCCGATTTTTTTAATCCCCTTACAACCAAATCATATGATAGATCAATCCATTCTAAAATTAAGTCGCTGCGTAAGCTTCCGTCAATTAATATAGTATTCCAATTATTTTTATTCATATGATAACCTGGTTGGACTGCTTCGTATCTTTCTCTTAATTCTACAGCAAGTTCTGGGTCACACTTTAGGTTTATCTGAAAAGGAATCCTCTCCAAAGGAATCAGTGCAAACATTTTCCCCATTACTTTAAACACAAGCGTTTCTTCATCAAAAGGGAAATCTTCCAACGTTCCCTTTTTCCTTAAACAATATTCACTAATATCTTCTACATTCATAATATTTTTTTTGTTTGTAAAGATAGGATAAAATAATTTTCCAATCAGGTCTGCTCTTTGTTACGGGTTGGTTCGTAAATATGTTAAGACAAAACCGCCGCAGCCCGTTTCATACAATTACATCTATTTTCCTCCTAAATTAAATCCTGTTAAATCTCTAAAGCATTGAGTAAATTATTAGTTGAAATTAACTTAAAAATAAAATGTCTGCAAACGGTAACAATCAAAATACTGCAAGTATTTTTATACTTACCGGTGAATGGATGGACCGGAAAGGAAGTAATATCATCCGGTTTATCGGAACATCGGATGAATTTGGTGCAGTTGAAATTAATATTACAGATAACAAACCCGTCTTTTTTGTTCAAAGAGAATCTGCACTCGCAAATCTGAATGTTCCTTATACACGAAAAGAAGTTCAGTTAAGAACATTCGACGGGAAAGATGTTGATGCAATTTACTTTAACACACAAAGCGACTTTAGAAAAACCGCGGATGACCTTCAGCATAAAAATATTACCCAATACGAGTCAGATATCAATCCCGTAAGAAGATATTTGATGGAAAGGTTCATTAATGCCCAGATAAAAGTAACCGGCAAATCATCCAAGAGAGATAATCTTATAACCTTTACAAATCCAAAAATTGAACCTTGCAACGTAATACCAAAATTTGTTGTTGCTTCGCTGGATATTGAAACCGGTGAAAATAACACGCGCTTATATTCAATAGCTGTTCATATCACAGGAAACAAAAAGGAGCTAAAACAGGTTTTTGTAGTTGGCAACGGTGAAGAAAAAATTTCCGCTTATATATTAACTTTTCCCGATGAAAAGGAACTGCTTACTGACTTCATTAAGTGGTTTAACAAAGTTGATCCTGATATTATAATTGGCTGGCATGTTATTGGTTTTGATTTAATGTTTTTAGAAAGCAAGTGCAATGAATATCAAATTCCGTTTGATATTGCAAGAGCCGGGGGAAGCGTTTCCCTCCGCACAAGAAAACCGCGCGGGTATTTTGCATCTATAGCGGGAAGAGTTGTAATTGATGGTCCGCCGGCACTTCGCTCCTCGTTCTTTACCTTTGAAGATTTTCGATTGGAAACCGTTGCACAGGAAATGCTTGCTGAAGGAAAGACAATTACTTCAGATAGAAATAAGGTGGATGAGATTGAGCGACTCTTTAAAGAAGATAAAGAATCTCTTGCTGAATATAACCTGAAGGATGCATTGCTTGTAACGGATATTTTCAGGAAATCAGGATTAATAGAATTATCTGTCCGACGTTCCCAGCTTTCCGGATTGTTAATGGATCAATTAGGAATGATGACTGCGGCTTTCGATCATTTTTATTTACCAAAACTGCACCGTGCAGGTTTTGTTGCTCCGAATGTTAAGGATATTGAAGCAAACGAACACGCAGCAGGCGGTTACGTGATGGAACCCGTTCCGGGAATATATGATAATGTAATTGTGCTCGATTTTAAAAGTTTGTACCCAACTATCATTCAAACGTTTAAGATAGATCCTCTTTCAAGATTGCTTTCGGATATTGATACGATTGAAACATTGAACGGATATAAATTTTCTTTAACCCGGCATTTCCTCCCTGATTTTATTACAGGGTTGATAGAGCAAAGAAATATTGCTAATAAGAAAAAGGATAAACAGCTATCACAGGCAATTAAAATTCTAATGAATAGTTTTTATGGTGTAATGGGTTCCTTCGGCTGCAGATTTTATCATCGGAATTTACCCACAGCTATTACAGGCACCGGGCACAAACTTCTACTCGGCAGCAAAGATTATCTGGCAAAAAATGGTTACGAAGTAGTTTATGGCGATACAGATTCTCTGTTCATAAAATTAAAAGAAGATGAAGGAGAAAATGCATCCGAACATGGAAATAGATTAGCCAAACAGCTAAACAAATATTGGAGAGAAAAAATTAAAAAAGAATATGGTTTGAAATCTTACCTGGAATTGGAATATGAAAAACACTACAGGAAGTTCATCATCACACCGGCAAGAGGAAGCGAAGTGGGCGCAAAAAAAAGATACGCAGGACTTGTCGCAGAAAACGGTGAAGAAAAACTTGAATTTGTAGGGCTGGAATTCGTTCGATCGGATTGGACACAGCTTGCAAAAGAGTTTCAGGTTGAATTGTATAATCGTGTGTTTCATAACGAAGATATTGAAGACTGGCTGAAAGCTTTTGTTTTGAAAGTAAAGAACGGTGAGTTTGACGAAAAACTTGTTTACAAAAAACGGTTAAGAAAAGATGTGGAAGATTACACAAAAAATATTCCACAGCATGTAAAAGCAGCAAAACTGCTGAGTGAATCAAGCGGTACGGTTTATTATGTAATTACAAAACGCGGTCCCATTCCTGTTGAGCTGAAACATAACGATATTGATTATGATCATTACGTCGAAAAACAATTGAGACCAATCGCCGATTCGGTTCTTAGTCTACTCGGCAAATCTTTCGCTTCATTTGTTGACTCTGATCAGATGAGTTTTTTTTAATAAATGTTCTTACTTGCTCCTTTCATAAAAATTTTTATATTATAGCCAAACATTATCCTAATAGAGAAAAAATTTGAAGATACAGTTCATCGGGGGCGCGAGGACAGTTACAGGTTCACAGCACTTAATATTTATAAACGGTAAAAAAATTCTCCTTGAATGCGGACTTTTTCAGGGCCGCCGCAAAGACACATACGAAA
>JBATTD010000801.1:0-9150 GCA_049670345.1 Ignavibacteriaceae bacterium | reverse complement strand
GGCTTAAATGGTAGAGATTCTATAGACAATATTAAAAGACGTGCTGAAGGACAGGCAGCAGGAATGCTTGGATTTCTGGAATTTGTTTATTTGAATAAAGACATAATCAAAAGGCTGGTGAAAGAAGAAAGAAGCAAGTTGTTATCTGGTACGGAGAGTAAAGAGGTTGCAATTCAACTTGATCACTTTAATAACGGCAGATTATTAAACTTAAATCTATTCTCATTATACAGCGAGTCCGATTCTATGATTCTTGTAAAAGATTACAGACCTGTTGTAAATCCGCTTTTTAGCGTACAACGTCCGGCGGGGTATTTATTTCCAAAAGGACTAACTGAAATATTGGATTGGACAGCAAGACACAATATTATTTTAGACACTTATGAATCGAACGAGGGTGAAAGGATAGAACAATATTATATAACCGGCATTGATTCTATGAATTTTGAGGGGGACATGGTTGTAAATCCAATGCTGGAAGTAATTGATGTAACAGATATGATTAATCCGGAAGAATTTTATTTTGTTAACGTGGATCAGTTACAGAGTAATGCGATTGTTATAGCACTTGAACCGAAATCAATGCTGGGTTTGATAACATACAAAAATTACGAACACTTATTGAAAAAATGGGAAAGTTTTCCTGTTTTACGAGTGGTGAATAATTAAAGAAATTTTAATTAAAAAATAAAAGTACTGTCTGTAAACACCTCTCTTCCTTGGAAAATTGTCAATAATATTTTTGCTTTATTGATTTCAGTAACCGGTATCTCAAAAAGATTTTTATCCAGCACAATTAAGTCAGCTATTTTTCCGACCTCAATTGAGCCGGTTACTTTGTCAAGAAAATTTGCATAAGCACCATTAATAGTAAAACTCCTGATCATTTGATCAAGCGTTGCACGCTCTTCAGGCCAAAGAACATCTTTTGATTCAGTGGTATTCAAATCACTCCTGGTAATTCCAAACTGAATTGCCTTTAGGGGATTACAGGGAATAGTTACAGGATAATCACTTGAGCTTGCAACTATAACTCCTTTGTTAAAAAAACTTTCCATCGGATATTCTTCATTTGCTCGTTTTTGACCCAAATAAGGTACTTGTATATTGTAATAATAATCATCCTTAATAAACCAATAAGGCTGAGGAACTGCAATTACACTCAGTTCCTTAAATCGACTGATATCGGAAGGATCAACTAATTGAAGGTGTGTTATTTGATTTCTTGAATCTCTTTTTCCGTTTTGTTCTCCAGTGAAATTAAAAGCGTCAAGAGTAACCGAAGTTGCTGCATCACCAATTGCATGTACGTGTATTTGAAATTTATTCTTATCAAGTTCCAAACAGATTTTATCCAATTCATTAAGCTTCCAAAGCAATTCACCTCGTGAATCGGGTAAATGTTTGTATGGCTCGTTAAGAAATGCGGTGCTTCCTTCGACAACACCATCAATAAAAATTTTAGCTGAGTTGGTTTGAAAAAGAGAACCTTTGTTTTTCAACCTTTCTTCATTTAAGATTATTATTTGTTCAGTGCCTTTTTCCGGATCAACATAAAGCGAAGCACGGAATCTCATCCTAAGCCGATTATTACTTTCGAGGTTTCGGTAAGCCTCAGTTTCATTGCTGCCCGCATCAAGATAAGCATCGTGTGCTGTAGTGATTCCAAATGCAAGAACCATATCCTGGTAAGCTTGTAGTCCTTTCATAAGGTCTGCAACGGTATAATCGGGAAAAATTTTTGAAACAAGATCAGCAGCATTCTCACGTAAAGTTCCGTTCGGTTCATTTGTATTTGGGTATCGTTCTATTACTCCCCCCGACGGGTCCTTCGTATCATTTGTAATTCTTGCTAATTCAAGAGTCTTTGAGTTCACCCAAATTGAATGTCCACCATCAGAAGAAAAAGAAACAGGAATATCCTTAATGATTTCATCAATTATTTTTTTATCGGGCCCGGTTTTTAGAAAATCAGTATCGCTCCAGCCTCTGCCTCTAATATATTTTGCATCCGGATGAGAAATTAAATATTCTTTTATTGCATTCTGAATATTTTTAATAGTTTTAAGATTGTAAAGATTTAATTCATAGAAATAACGGTAAGAACTAATCGGATGGCAATGTGCATCTATAAATCCGGGAAGGATCATTCTTTCTTCAAGATCGATAACTTTCGTCCTATCTCCTATAAAACTGCTAACACCTTTGTCGTCGCCCACATAAATGAATTTCCCATCTTTGATAGCAACTGCTTCAGCTATTGTACTTAAACTATCAGCTGTATAAATAAATCCTTTTTTAATAACCAGATCGCCAAATTGTGAATTGTTTTGTTGACAGTTGCTGAGAATTATGGCAATTAATAAACTTAAGGTTATACTGAAAGATAATTTTATGAAATTCAATTTTATGTACCTCTATTTGAATGCTTTAAATTCTTTTTTAACGACAGTTACTTTATCTAATCTTTTAACATCTACTTCTACTCCGATTCCCGGTTTTGTTGGAACTTCCATTGTTCCATCAGGATTCACAACAAATTCCGGTTTAACTATATCATCTTTGTAATATCTTTTGCTGGCAGAAATATCTCCCGGCAAGGTAAAGTTTGGTAGAGAAGCAAGAGCAACATTTCCGGCTCTCCCGATTCCTGATTCAAGCATACCGCCATGCCAAACAGGAATATTTCTAGAACCACAATAATCATGAATTAATTTTGATTCCGTATATCCTCCGACCCTTCCGGGCTTTATATTAATTATTCTGCAGCTGTCTAATTCAATTGCGGCACGTGTATCATCAAGCGAATGAATGCTTTCATCAAGGCAGACTGGTGTTTTAAGTTCGCGCTGAAGTTTTGAATGATTAAATATATCTTCATAACCTAGCGGCTGTTCGATAAGCAAGAGATTGTAATCATCAATCGTTTTGAGTATGTTGATGTCCTCCAAAGAATAGGCAGAGTTAGCATCAACCTGTAAAAGAATATCCGGGAATACTTCTCTCAGTGCTTTAACATATTGAATATCATTATTCGGAGAGATTTTCATTTTTATTCTCCTGTATCCTTCCCCAAGATAAGCTTCAACTTTTTTTATGAGTTCTTCCGGAGAAGACTGAATCCCGATACTTACACCAACATCAATTTTTTCTCTGGTTCCGCCAAGTATTTTTGAAAGAGATATGTTTTTTGATTTTGCAAAAACATCCCAAAGTGTAGCTTCCAGCCCGGCTTTTGCCATCATATGTCCGCGCACGCGGACATTAAGTTTAATTACTTCATCAACATTTGAAATATCTTTTCCTATAATCGATGGAATTAAAAAATCTTTGAGGATATGCCATGCAGTTTGTACAGTTTCGTAAGAGTAAAACGGAGTTCCTTCTGCAACACACTCGCCCCAGCCCGTAATACCATCAGCATCAATTCTGACTATGATATGTTCTTCACTATACTCTGTACCCATTGAAGTTACATATGGTGAAACCAATTCCATTTTAATGTGACGAAGTTCAATTTTGTCAATACGCATTTTTAACTCCTTAAGAGTAAATTATTTCTATATAAAACTTAATCAAATTTTATTATTGATTTTATTCAAATCAGGTTTATTCTCTTTTATCGAAGAGTGTTTAACAGCTAAAGTTTATTCATTTCAGAATTACATTTTGGGTGATCAATTGGATATCTAATTTATGAGACACAGCACTTATGATATTAACGACGGCAGACAAAGCTTCGGAATATTAAACTCTTTTTCATCTATTCAGGAAGGCTTAAATTGTAAAGATTCTATAGACAATATTAAAATGCCTGTTGAAAGACAAGCACCAGGAATGATAGGATTCCTAGAGTTCGTCTATCTCAATAAAAATGTAATAAAATCCACGGTGTTTTCAGAAAGAAATTAGTTATTTACAGAAGGGAAAAGCAATGAAGTCCAAATTCATCATGATCATTTTTATTACTTGATAGAATTTTGTATTAACTTATTAATCTACATTCTGAATTCGATTAACCCAAAAACACATACAAGCAAAAAGGAACGTAAATCTTAAACTAATTCGTTCACCAAATTACCGTTTAATATACAAATGATATGTAATTTTATTTTAATGCTATCTGTTTTATCCACTGTATTTTTCTTGAAAAAATGAACAAAATAGTGTACTATTAAGCAATAATTAAAAAAAGTGTTTGATTTCAGAAGTTAATCGAAGAAGGTCAACCAATTTGTAATCAGCCGGTCGGCGGCCTGCCTGCCGCAGGCAGGTTCGAGTCCGTTCACCAGATCTCTTTGTAGCCCTCAAGAAATTAAACTCTTGGGGGTTTTTTCGTTGCTGGAGTAATCAGTTTCGTGACAGACTCTGGTAATCAAATGAGTAATCACACTTGGTTAACTACTTCTTTTTATGATTACTATTGATGATTTATGAAGGGTATTAGCGTTCGCTGTATCAGTCGCATCTGATGGACAATCTACTGTCTACATTATACCGATAAGATATAAGAAGCATACAGCTGAACGCATTATTGAACAATAGAGATAAAAAGAATTAAAGTAACATTTTATCTAATCTTCCCCGCTTATGAAAAAAGATGTGTATTTATCGAAACACTTTGATTTTTAATATTTGTTAGCTTATTAACCCTGTTTGAATCCATTATGGCACTAAAACATTGAATTAGACATTATCAAAAAGATTTTTTAATTTCTTTTCAAATTCTTGAAAATTTTTAATATTCTAATTATATGGAAATAAATAGTTTTCGATCTCATATTAGTGACGGCTATAAATTTAAAGGTGATTCAATAATTCTTGGTACGGCAATTCTAAATAATGAAGCCATTCCTGACACATTAGTTAAAGTCCCTCTTAAATCACTTAATCGGCATGGGTTAATTGCTGGTGCTACAGGTACTGGTAAAACTAAAACTATTCAGGTTATTTCCGAAGCTCTTTCAGAAAAAAGTATTCCTGTTTTGTTGATGGATGTTAAAGGTGATTTGAGCGGAATTGCAAAATCTGGATCACATCATCCAAAGATAAAAGAAAGACACGATAAAATAGGAATCTCATATACACCGCATGAGTTTCCAATAGAACTTTTATCCCTTTCTGGTGAAAATGGAGTAAGACTCAGAGCAACCGTATCTGAATTTGGTCCTGTTTTATTTTCTAAAGTATTAGAGCTGAATGATACTCAGTCGAGTTATATATCAATGATTTTCAAGTATTGTGATGACAAAGATTTACCCCTACTCGATCTGAAAGACTTTAAAAAGGTTTTACATTACATTACAAATGATGGGAAAAAGGAAATTCAAGATAATTATGGTCGTATTTCGACATCTTCACTTGGCACTATACTTAGGAAGATAATTGAAATCGAACAACAAGGTGCGGATATATTCTTTGGAGAGAAATCTTTTGAGGTAGATGATCTACTCCGTATTGATGATAAAGGTAACGGGTATATATCAATTATTAGATTAGTAGATATTCAAGACAGACCAAAACTATTTTCCACTTTTATGTTAAGCCTATTAGCTGAAATATATTCTTCATTTCCAGAAGAAGGTGATTTAGACCAGCCCAAATTAGTTATCTTTATTGATGAAGCACACCTAGTTTTTGAGGAAGCATCAAAAGCTCTGCTTGATCAAATTGAAATTATAATTAAACTAATCAGATCAAAGGGAGTTGGAGTATATTTCTGCACACAAAATCCAACAGATATACCTTATTCGGTATTGAGTCAACTTGGTCTAAAAGTACAGCATGCCTTAAGAGCATTCACTGCTAAAGATAGAAAAATGATAAAACTAACAGCCGAGAATTATCCATTATCTGACTATTATAATACGGATGAAATGCTCACCTCTCTCGGAATAGGTGAAGCGGCTATTACAGCATTAAATGAGAAGGGTATTCCTACTCCTCTGGCGGCTACGTTACTCTGTGCGCCTAAATCAAGAATGGATATTCTTACTGATCAGGAAATTGAAGAAATAGTATTAAACTCGAAATTAGTTCCCATCTACAATCAGTCGATAGATCGTAACAGTGCATACGAAATGCTGACTGAGAAATTAAACTTTGCTAAAGAAAAACAAGAAAAAAATATCAAAAAAGTACCACAAACTAGAAAAAGACGAAAGGTCAGTTCAAAAAGCTCATTTGAGAAAATGATATCGAGTCCTGTAGTAAAGCAAGTAGGAAGAACTGTGGCCAGAGAATTTACACGTGGATTACTTGGAGTATTGGGTCTAGGCGGCACGACCAAAAAGAGGCGCCGCAAATCCAATAGTTTTTTTAGCATAATTATTCAAGGGGAATATTTAATCATTAATCTTATAGGAGGCTAATATGCCAAACAATAAATTTCAAACTTATAAAGACAAGGGAGGTAAATTTCGTTTTCGTTTACTTGCAGGAAATTCACAGGTTATTTTACAGAGTGAAGGATATAATTCTAAAGCTACCTGTAAAAATGCTATTGACTCAGTTAAGAGAAATGGAACCAATAAAGGACGATTTGCACTAAATCAGGCTAAGAATGGCAAACATTATTTCAATTTAATTGCTGTTAACAAAGAGGTCATCGGCAGTAGCCAGATGTATGCAAGTAGAGCTACCGCACGCAAAGGCATAGCATCTATAATGCGTAATGCAAAATCACCTGTTGAAGATTTAGCTTAAGAAAATAAATCTTTACAGAGATGAAATATAATTTGGGGGAGATTATTTATTTAGAAAAATAAGGAGAGAATGGCTATGTCAAATCTTATAGAAGATTTTATCAGCTCGTTAGGCCCTGAGGTGTCGAAAAAATTATCCTCTCATACAAACATTGATGAAGGTAGTATTCAAAATCTTTTACCTGTGATAACACCAATGATATTGGGTGGATTAAAGAAGCAGAAAGATGAAAGAGGTGGTCAGGAAAGAGTTGATCATATCTTGAATAAATATGGAGATCCATCTGTATTAAATAATATAGATGATCTATTTCAAAATAAACTTAATGATAATAAGACTGATCCAAACCTTGGGGGACTGTTAGGTAACGCCGGGGTGGATGCTACCAATCTTTTATCTAACAATTTTAAAGTTGATCCTAATATTGCGGCCAAAATAATTCCTATGCTGGCACCCATTGTATTAGGATTTCTCACACAAAAGAGAGATGGCGGGACAGGTTCCAGTGGATTGTCTTCTTTACTCGATCAAGATGGAGATGGTTCTGTTCTTGACGATGTTGCCGGATTGTTTCTTGGAGGTAGTTCACAATCATCTAATCCACTATCCAATCTTCTCGGTGGTTTATTAGGTGGTAAATAAGGTGCTAAAATTAAGAGAAATTGCTTCAGGCAATAATTAGTTTTTAATATTAATCAAAAGGAGTATAAGATGTCTCATATAAAAGAAGGTGCCGTGAAGGTGATTGAAATAATCGGTATTTCATCAAAAAGCTTTGAGGATGCAGCAAAACAAGGTCTTGAAAAAGCTTCGGAAAGTGTAAAAGGAATTAGTGGTTTTGAAGTAACAAAGCATCTTGCATCAGTGGAAGATGGCAAGATAACAAGCTACAGAGTTGTTCTCAAAGTAGCTTTCCCAGTATTATAGTCACTATTAATATTTATAAAAAAGGAACCAACAAATGTCACTACAAGTTAAATATAGCCAAGTGCTTGCTTTAGCTCAAGAATTAAATATGAAAGAATTAAACGTTGGCGAAGCAGAAGGAATTCTAAAATTAGCAGGAACTGTAAACACGCAGTTCGAAAAAAATCAGATTTGGGATAAGATAAAAGAAGTCGGTGGGGAAGCATATTCTGATATTAAAGCAGAAATTAAAGTTTCGAACACAGATTATTATCATGTACATTCAGTTCAGAGTGGTGAGTCTCTGAGTAAGATCGCAAAGAAGTACTATAAAGATGTTAGTCAGTATATGAAAATTTTTAATGCAAATACGGATCAGCTATCTAATCCTGATCTAATAAAACCTGGTCAGGAACTAAAGATTCCTAACCCTTGATTAATCGAATAAGATTTTAGTTCTCTTATAAGATTTCTTATTAAAGAATAATTTGGACACTGATTTATTTCTTCCTGTTATTATTGGCGTGGGATTAAGTGCTGCTGTTGGGTTTAGGATTTTTGTTCCGTTTTTGACCCTGAGCATTTTTTCACTTTTAGGATATATAAACCTTTCATCAGGTTTTGAGTGGATTGGCACTTATCCTGCGCTGATTGCGTTTGGCATTGCAACCATATTAGAAATAATTGCATACTTTATTCCTTGGTTTGATAATATATTAGATATAGTTGCTGTACCCGTCTCAATCATTGCCGGCTCGTTGGTAATGGGTTCTGTACTTGCCGATTTCTCTCCGTTTCTTAAATGGTCACTTTCAATTATAGCTGGTGGCGGCCTGGCAGGATCAATTCAATCTGCAACAGGATTGTTAAGAACGGGATCAACGACCACAACTGGTGGATTGGCTAATCCGGTTATCTCTACAACCGAGGCAGGAATGTCAATAACGCTTTCTACTCTGGCCATTCTTATACCAATTTTAGCCTTCGCTCTTATATTGGTATTTATTTTTTTGTTGATTAAAAGATTTGGGAGGCGACTGTTGTTTCACAGAAAAAAGTGATAAAATCCGTGAGATTATTTATTACACCTGTTTGGATAAATCCTCATTAGATCTCAATCGTTTCCTGTACAATGTTAATTTCAAAAAATATTCATTTTAGCCCAACACAAATTCTTTCAATACTATCAAACAAATCAAACCTTCAAATCGTATTTTTTTGCTATTCGCAATAACTTATGAGGATAATCAGTTTGCATTCCAGAAATTCCGATTCGCACCAAACAATCCATTTCACTTTCATAATTAATAGTGCAAGCGATTATATTTTTTACTTGTTTATCCGGATGCTTTTTATTATGCCTGTGTTGCTTTTTCACGTCAAACCTAATCAGTCTTCTAAATGTTACCCAGTTGGCAATTGTCACTATTCTTGGACGTAGGACTACAGCAATCTCGTTTGCATACTTGATTGCCTTGTTTACACCGCTGTACTTTCGTGGAAGAAGTACAATACCTGGGTTTAATTCAGCATCATAAC
>JBATTD010000800.1:0-10939 GCA_049670345.1 Ignavibacteriaceae bacterium | reverse complement strand
CTCGAGGAGGTCATGAAACTATTTCTAAAATTTGTAGTGTTCACAATTACGGTTTTAGTAATTAGCTGGACATTTTATTCCTGCAGTTGTTCAAACTGCGACAAAAAGGAAGAGGCAGTTGTACCGATTGATGTGCTTAATAAAGCAAATAAGTTTATTATCTCGAAAACAGGAGAGGAGTTTTTTACTAGCTACATTACTCCGGATTTTGTTAGGACAAAACATTCACCGCCATATTACAAACTGGCTTACCGCCTTTACGTGCTGGAAAAACCTTATGTAAATACGATAATAACTTTTACTGTTGACAGCATTGGTAACGTAGTTAAAAAAAGAGATGTTATCGGAATTCCGAATTGTAAGAATAAACCGACAGATTGTAATTGGCAGATTGACCAAAACGGCGCAGTATCAATTGCTGAAAGATACGGGTTGGAAAAAGGCGTTAAAGACTGGCAGGTTGGTTTTATCTGGAATCCCGAAAGACAAATATATGTGTGGCATATTCTATCAACAATCCGCGAATTTAGTGGCGATTTTGGTTACCGCGGAAGTGGAAAGGAAATGCTGATTGATCCTGTTCATGGCGACGTATTGGCTTTGAATGATTGGAGTATAAAATAATAACGATGCCGGTAAAAGAAAAAACAGGGACAAAAAAACAGGTTAAAAGAGAGCGCATTCTTAATGCAGCAGCAGATCTCTTTTCGCAAAAGAGCTATCACGAGGTTATGATGGAAGATGTTGCTAAGATGATAGGAGTTGCAAAAGGAACTGTTTACAATTATTTCACATCAAAGGAGGAACTCTATTTTTCAATAATGAGTTTGAGAATGGAGAACCTCCTTAATTCACTTACGGAAAAGATAAGGTCGGAACATAACAGTATTGATTCTCTTCGCACTTTCGTTTTACATGTTTATATGTTCATGATGAAATACCAGAACTTCTTTTTGATGTACAAAAAAAAATCGATGAATTCCGATAGTAACTTTTGTGATGAATTACGAAATCTTGAAGACCATCTCAAAGAGCAACTGGCTGGAATCATCAGGCTGGGGATAAAAGATAATCTTTTCAGAGAGGTTGATGATGAGTTCACTGCTAATTCAATATTAGGAAGTATTTACGGAACGGTTCAAAGAGATATTGATCGAAAGATAAACGAAGAACAAAAAATAATTGAGAGGGAAAGATTATTTGAATTTATAATTCATGCGCTTTACTCCGGCTTTAAAAACCACGTTGTTCTTCCGCTAAAAAATAAAAACATAGTTGTAACCAGAACAGTTGAACAATCAAAAGAATCTGCTTCGGCATTAACAAGACTTGGTGCAAATGTAATTGTATTTCCGACTTTGGAAATAGTACCGCCGGCAAGCTGGGATGGTTTTGATTCCGTTGTAATTAATCCGGATAAGATCGATTTTATAATTTTCACTTCCGCCCATGCTGTGGAAATGTTCAGCTTAAGATGTCGTGAATTAAATATTGATATCAATTTCGAAAAGATAAATGTTGTTGCTTTGGGAAATAAAACTTCCGCAATTTGCAAGCGTTTTGATATTCCTGTTAACATTGTTCCTGAAAAATTTAGTTCGGCTGGTGTTATTGAAAAACTTTCTAAATTTAAATTAAAAGATAAAGTTATATTTATACCACGCTCGGCTATTGGTAGAGAAGAGCTGCCGCTTGGGTTAAAAGACCTTGGTGCGGTTATAAAATCGGTTCCGGTATACAACGTTTCTCTTCCAACTAAAGAACACATTAAAAGCAATTTGGCAAAGTTGAACAACAGCAACCCCGATCTTTTTATTTTCACAAGTCCTTCAACCTTTGAAAACTTTTTACAGATTTTAAATGTGGTTAACCCTGTCGAATATTTTAATAAATATGATATTGCTGCAATAGGTCCAACAACAAAAGCCACAATTGAAAACAGACGCGTAAAGGTTAACATAATGCCGGATGAATACACTACTGATGGATTAATAAAAAAAATTATCGATTACTATAATTCTTAAACCGTTAAGGAGATATTTTTGGAACAGTTACAGAACGATTTATTTTTAAGGGCATGTAAAAGACAACCTGTTGAGAGAACCCCGATATGGATTATGAGACAAGCTGGTAGATATTTGCCTGAATACAGAGCTGTAAGGGCAAACAACGACTTTTTAACAATGTGTAAAACTCCGGAGCTTGCTGCAGAAGTTACAATCCAGCCGGTTGATTTAATAGGTGTAGATGCTGCAATTATTTTTTCCGACATACTTGTTATCCCAGAAGCGATGGGAATGCATTTGGAAATGTACGATGGAAAAGGACCCGTGTTTAATCACCCTATCAGAAACGAAAAGGATGCGGAGACTCTAAAGCAGATAACAGCACAAGAAAATCTTAAGTATGTTCTCGATGCAATTTCACTAACAAAAAAAGAGCTTAACGGAAGAGTCCCCTTAATTGGTTTTAGTGGTGCGCCCTGGACTTTGCTTACTTATATGGTTGAGGGGCACGGCAGTAAAACTTTTTCAAATGTAAAAAAGCTAATTTATAACAATCCCGAACTTGCGCATAATATACTGAATAAACTTACCGATGCCGTTGCGGATTATCTTTCTGCACAGATTGAAGCTGGCGCCAATGCAGTACAAATTTTCGATACGTGGGCAGGAATTCTATCGCCAAGAGATTATCTCGTCTTTGCATTAAAGTATGTAAACCAGGTAATCTCAAAAGTAAAACGTAAAGAGGAATCAATCATATACTTTCCTAAAGGTGTTCATTATAGAATGAGAACAACCGCCGACTGTGGTGCCGATGTAATTGGTGTTGATTGGACAATTGATATGGCAAAGACAAGAGATAAAATTGGAAGCAAGGTTGCAATACAGGGCAATCTTGATCCAACTGTCCTTTATGCAGAACCGGGTTTTATTAGAAGAGAAGCAAAAAAAGTCTTGCAATCTTTTGGTGAAGGAAATGGGCATATCTTTAATCTTGGGCATGGAATTTTACCGGATATTAAACCAGAACATGCAAAAGCATTAGTAGATTTTGTTAAAGAAGAAAGTAAGAAGTTTCACCACAGAGGCACAGGGACACAGAGTACTTGAAAAGAGAAGATTTAAATACATTAAGCGGGATAATTTTAGATTCTGCAATTGAAGTTCATAGAAACTTGGGACCCGGCCTATTAGAAAGTGTATATGAATCATGTTTATGTAAAGAATTTGATTTAAGAAAAATAAGCTGTCCACGTCAAGTTAGTATTCCCGTTAAATATTAGGGAGAGCAATTAGACGTGGATTACAGAATTGATATACTTGTAGAAAACGAGATTATTATTGAATTGAAATCGGTTGATATAATGCTTCCGGTTTTTAAAGCCCAGTTACTAACATATCTAAAGCTTGCAAATAAAAATTTAGGACTACTAATTAATTTTAATGTTCCAAAGTTAGTAGATGGATTTAAGAGAATGGTAAACGGAGAATTTTAACTCTGTGCCTCCGTGTCTCTGTGGTAAAGAAAGGAAAATAATGTTTGAAATAGATTTAAAAAAGTTTAAAAAGTACGATAAACCGGGACCTCGCTATACGAGCTATCCAACTGCACCTCAGTTTAATGAAGGCTTTACAAATGAAGACTATGTGGATGAAATTGTAAAAACCAACTACGGTGAAAGTCTTCCCGACCTATCGCTTTATTTCCACCTTCCTTACTGTGATACGCTTTGCTTTTTCTGCGGATGCAATATGCTTATAACAAGAAACCGCGAGCGAATACAGGAATATATAAAATACGTTCAAAAGGAAATTGATCTTTTAAGAACATATCTTTTGCCCGACAGGAAAGTTGCACAGCACCATTGGGGTGGAGGAACACCAACACATTTAAATCCCGATGAAATTAATTTACTTGCATCGTATATCAGCAACTCATTCGAATTTAATGAGGATTCCGAAAACAGCTGCGAGATTGATCCGCGTGAATTAACGAAAGCACATCTGGAAGCATTACGCAATAACGGCTTTAACAGAATAAGTATGGGCGTACAGGATTTTAACGAAAAAGTTCAGAAAGCAGTTAACAGAATTCAGCCGGAAGATATTACACGACAAGCAGTTGAATGGATTAGAGAACTTGGTTATCAAAGTATAAATCTTGATTTGATTTACGGATTGCCTTTCCAAACAGCTAAGAGCTTTGCAGATACTGTTGATAAAATTATTGATATTTCTCCTGATAGAATAGCATTATTTAACTATGCTCATGTTCCATGGATGAAAAAACATATGGCATTGATTCATGAGGAAGATCTTCCAACTCCTGAAGTAAAACTGGAAATATTAAAATCATCAATCGAACAGCTTACGGATGCGGGTTATGTTTTTATCGGGATGGATCACTTTGCCAAACCGGATGATGAGTTATCTATAGCACTCAAAGAAAAAAACCTTTACAGAAATTTTCAAGGATACAGCACAAATGCAGGCACAGATCTTTATGCAATGGGTATTACATCAATTAGCCAGCTAAAAAATATTTACGCACAGAATTACAAAACAGAAAAACAATACTATAAATCGCTAGATGATGGAATAATCCCTACTGCAAAAGGATACAGATTAACCGAAGACGATCATATCAGGCATGATGTTATAATGAGGTTGATGTGCAATTTCGAACTGTACTTTAAATCAATAGAAGATGCATTTAATATAAAATTCAAAGAGTACTTTAACTGGGGATTAAAGAACCTTAAGGAAATGGAAGAGGATGAACTGATTGTAATGAATGATGATGGTATAATAGTTAAAGATCTGGGCAGGCTTCTCATACGCAACATTGCAATAAACTTTGATGGATATATTGAGAGGAAAGAGGATACTGCTAAATATTCAAGAACCGTTTAAGAGATAAAGGGATTAGCAATAAACCCTGCCTGCCGGCAGGCAGGTTTGATGGATATATTGAGAGGTAGGAAGATAAGGCAAAGTATTCGCGGACTGTGTGAAAGTTTAAGATGGGTATTGAGCTTAATAATATAGTATTATTATCCTAAATTAATATTCTCATTGCTCATATTTCTCCGTGCAAAAACTTTTAGTTAACACAAACTAATCAACTGAATCTCATACAAATGAAATCGATTCCCATTGAATATTTTAGGTCCTCACAGAGCAATGCCGGTAAAAAACTGTTGGTTGTTTTATATTACAACAATCCCGAAGTTACTATACAGGTTTTTATCCGGTAATAATATGCAAAAATCAAAACTAACATTAATACTTTTCAACTGTTTATTTCTCACATCATTGATCCTGGCGCAAGATTTAGAAAATGTTACCCCGGATGACTTTTATGAATTCGAAAGACAGAACTGGATTGATAAAATAATTTATGAGACTGATAATAGCAGCGATTCAACTTTTGACGTTAATCATTATGAAATGAATTTAGACATTCCCCTTGGCTCATCATTTATAACAAGTAATGTTACGTGCAACTTTACCGTAAGCATCGCAAATCTTTCATCTGTGTCTCTTCAGTTAAGCAGTGCGTTTGCAATTGATAGTGTAGGTGGAAATGTTCTTCAATACAACTTTGCAAATGATACAATTAATATTACACTTGACAAAAGTTATAATACCGGCGATGAAGTTAGTGTTACAATCTACTACTCAGGAATTCCGCCCATACTTAATAACACAAAGGGTATGAGGTTTGAAACACACGGCAGCAACGAACCCATCATAGTAACACTGTCTACACCGTACTTAGCTCATTTATGGTTTCCTTGCAAGGATGGACCGGGTGATAAAGCTGATTCCGTATATATTAATATTACAGTTCCCGATACCGTTATTAATGGAAATCAATTGATTGCAACATCAAACGGTACGTTGAGTGAAATTGAAACATCTGGCGGCAAGAAAACATTTAAATGGAAGGAGCTATACCCAATAATTCCTTATTACATAATGTCTGCAGTGTCGAACTATAGTCATTTTCAACATACTATCAATGATAATTCCGGTGTTTCGTTTCCTATTGATTATTATGTATTTAAAGAGGATTCACTAACTTCTGTAACCGGGACAGCAGATTTACCTGATGCGATGAACCTGTTTATTGAAAAGTTTGGATCATACCCTTTTGAAAACGAAAAATACGCCATGTCACAAATGGGTTTTTATGGTGCTATCGAGAATCAAACAAATACAATTCAAAATCAGCTTGCACAAACATGGTTTTCAACATCTGTTCACGAGCTTGCACATATGTGGTTTGGAGATATGATTACATGCATCAACTGGCATCATGGTTGGTTGAACGAAGGATTTGCAACTTACAGCGAAGTACTCTGGGTAGAACACATTTGGGGTTTTCTTGAGTACAAAAACTATCTTAGCTATTATAAATATACAGGGGGAGGAACTGTGTATCTGCAAGACACTTCTGATCCTTTTAATATTTTCGTTACTATAATTTATTATAAGGGTGCATGGGTTTTACATATGTTAAGAGGTGTGCTTGGTGATGATAACTTCTTCAATGCACTTAGTCAATATACATCAGACCCAAGATTTAAATACGATCATGCTTCTACCGAAGACTTTAAAGAAGTTTGTGAAACTGTTTCGGGTATGGATCTGGATTTCTTTTTCGATGAGTGGATATATGATGAATATTATCCTGTTTATACTTATCAGTATGAGCAGGAAACTGGTACGAATATTTTAACTCTCCATATAAACCAGACGCAGGGACAGAATAGCTGGCGGGAGATATTTGAGATGCCGATAGAAATAAAAATTAATTTTGCCAATGGAAGAGATACTCTTATTACAGTTTGGAATGACCAGGTTTCCACAACGTATAATTTTCCGTTAACTGCAGAAGTTAATTTGGTTGAGATTGATCCTGACGAGTGGATATTAAGAGATGTTGAACAGGTTACAGATGTTACGGAAACAACCGAGAATTTCTTTACGTTTAACTTGGGGACAAATTACCCAAACCCTTTTAATCCTTCTACAACTATTTCATTTTCAATACCGGAAAGAGCAGGAGTAACATTAAGGATTTACGATATATTGGGCAATGAAATTGCGACATTAGTTAATGAAGAAAGAGAGGGCGGTAACTACACAATAAACTTTGATGCGTCGGATTTAACAAGCGGAATTTATTTCTACAGATTAACATCCGGCGGTATTAGCCAGTCTAAAAAAATGCTGTTGATTAAATAATAGAACTATAAAACAAAAATGTTCTAAATATCTAACCAGTAAGAAAACTTAACAAGCAAAACATTATCAGAAACGGAATTCCAAAGGTTGCCGAAATCTCTTTGGAAACTAAAATCACCGGGATTATCAGAATTAACTTTGTTGTGGCTCCAAACAAAATAGAACACAGAGCCCGGCAAATACTCCCACCTTAACACCACGTTTCCGCGTAAAGATTTGAAGTTAAAATCGGGATTGGAAAAAGTGAAGGGTTCCGCCGGACCACTACCATCAGGATCAACTTCATATTCATCTTCTTCGCTATCATAATTTATTTCAGAACCGTTTTCTCCGTATATGTTATAATCCATCGAAGATGGTCTTGCCAATTCTTTATATGTTGTATAATCACCTATTGCAAATAAAGGTTGAATATATAGCTGCAGACTAAGTGTTGGGCTGAATATCCAGTTCAGTCGAATATTTGCCGAAATAGTTTGCTGGCTCAGTTCTCCAAACACATAGCGTGTATTATATGTTTCAGTTGCATATTGATCTTCAAAATTTTCAACCCATTGAAACTTTGTGTGAGTAAAATGATACTCCGGCCCAACAGTCAGACCAACCTGAGGGCTTGGTTTCCATTCTAAACTTAACCCGTAATAATAATCATGACCACCAACATCATCTCTCCAAAATCCACCAAAAGGAGAAAATATTAATTTTTCCCTGCTATCAGTATAAGTATTTATATTAATAGAGTAGTTCTGCGGCATTATCACAATTGGTCCACCTCTCGTAAGCGTTGTGGAGGTTGATTCAAAATTGTAATTTCCATTTATTCCAACTCCCCAGAAATTTAAGAATTGTACACTGCCTGTGCTGTAAAATCCACTTCTCGATATATTATTTTCATAATCTGAATTTCTGTTATAAGCAAAATAGATATTCTTTCTTCTAAACATTTTATCCGGTTCGTACCAGCGATAACCCAACACAAGGTGACCATTAACTCTATCAGCAAACCATTGGGATCCAAGATCATTATACTCAAAGCCCGGTGAAGCTGTACCGAGAGCTGCATTTAAATAAAAGTTACCCTTCTGCTTATTGAGCATAAACCTTGTAAATATTCCGGCAAGAGATGTGCGATTACTATCGAGCGGCATAAAAGTTTTATCCGGTCGCTGGAAATACCTGTAAGGTTCTTCTTGAAGATTAATCATATATTCCTTAGAACCATGAGTATAAGACCCGATAACCGATCCTGTTATTACATAGGTTTCATCTTCATCCAGGAACGTCCACCCATCAGCCCCGAATGTAAATGCATTTTTAGCTAGGATATCAGCCATATCAGGATCACTTAAATTTCTATTCACCGTAGTAAATATCATACCCAATGCCTGTTTACCTTCGTTAAACTCCTTTTGAGTTCTGAATACACCATAGTGTGTCAACGGTTCAATTTCTTCATTAACCATATTACCGGTTTCATCGGATTGAATTGTTGCATAGGTTCTTTCCGTGACAGAGCTTAATACCCCAAGAGACCAAGATTCATTTAACTTGCCTGTTATTTTAGCAGCGCCCAGTATCCGGGTTTCGCGTGGATAATCAACAAAGCCTTCAGTTACTGCACTGCCCTGCGGTGCTCGCCCTATTCTTCGGGAATAGAAAAGAGTTGGATTACTAAAGTTGAAACCCCAGTTATTGTTTGAACCACCATATCCAAATTCGAACACATTAGCACCCTCAATAAAGAATGGTCTTTTTTCGTCGTAAAAAGTTTCGAAAGCTGAAAGATTAACCACTGCAGGATCAACTTCCACCTGTCCAAAATCTGGATTAATTGTGGCATCAACATTCAGATTACTTCCCAGACTAAACTTCAAATCTCCCCCGAATGTTGTTTGATATTGATTTGCTGAGTAGAATGGATCCGCACCATCATGCCTGAGATATTGGGCTTTTTGTACTATGTACGGTAATAATTCAAAACGCTGTTTTGGTTTAATGCCATCCAGTCCCTTCAAATCTGCAAAGTGAGATACAAAACCGCTCTCAGCACTTGGAACCATAACATAAAAAGACATCTCATGTTTTCGTTTAATATCCCTGTTTACATTCACACCCCACACCATTTCCTCTGCTTCTTTAAATCTAAGTTGTGTAAAAGGAATTTTTACTTCAACATTCCAACCCTGTTCATCCACACTTGTTTTGGTTTCCCAAATTCCGTCCCACGAATCATCCATCCAGCCATCGTTATAAAGAGTTCCATCACATATAGAACCACCGGGATTTATAGCAAAATAAAAACCGGTTCTTTCATCGTTATAAGGGTCTAGAAAAATCCATATCCAGTCGGATTCAGTCATATTATCACGTCTCATTAATGATAAATCAATTGAGTCGGGTTGAGAATCGAAGAACTTTCCGCCGAAGTAAATATTCGATTCATCGTGAGAGATCCACATATTTGATTCTTCTGTCGCCGGTTTTCCCTCATCCGGATCTTTTTGCGTAAAATCCTTAATCGGCGGTTTTTGATAGACCGATTCTGTCAATTTACCATCAAGTATAATTGGTTCATTTAGTTTGTATGATCTTACAGTTTTTGCAGGATCTTTTTTTTGAGATGTTAATACAGAATTAGTGAAGAGAATGAAAAGCAATAAAGAGCAAAATATTTTCATATAACTTTCCGGTTTATGATGTTTCACTTAATTTTTTATAATGTTTAGACTCAGGACAAACCAATTTTGTTGCCTGGGTTTCAATTATTTTTAACTACTAAGTAAACGATTTTCATCAACTTTTATTGTACTGTGCACTTCGCCAGAATAAGTTTGAAATCAAGATTAATTTATAGTTTCTAAGAATAAATAAAACTAATTATTGTTTGGGTGGGGGGATAAATCTATAAGCGGTTTTTATAACGGCTATATTGATGGGGAAAAAGATTAGGCAAAGAATTCGAGGACAGTTTAATCGCTTGGTTTTTCCTTCATTGGTGCGGTTGCAAAAAAATCATTATAAAATCTTTCTGTGTAATTATTAAGAAGTTCCTCAACTTTCTCGGGTTTATCAGAACGGATGATGAGCCCTGCGTGAAATCTTTTATTCAGTTTCCAGATAACTTCGGGATCATTATAATTGGAAAGATCGGGCCATTCCTGTTTTGCAAGTGATTGAATAATTCCTGCATAATTATTCTTTACCTGTGGATACTCATAATCGCCTAAGCCTCTTTGTATCTCAATCTTCGCCCACTCTCTCCAAAGATTTATTCCCGAAGCCGCTTCTACAAGGTCTGCAATATTCGCTCCGCCAACCCTTGCAGATGTTTCCAGAAAATATAGTTTCCCATCCTCATCCGCTTCAATAAATTCCGTGTGTGAGACTCCTCTTAGCAAACCCATTGTTTTTATTACTTTTTCATTTAATGCCAACAACTTCTGTTCTATCTCCGAACCGCGTAAAACCGTTCGGCTTGTAAAAACTCTGCCTGAATGAGCAACTTCGAAGGGGGGCTTCCCATACCGGCTTGCTAAAGCAAAGCGAACTTCAGTTTCATAAACAATGGAATCAACATGATAAATATTTCCCGGTACAAATCTTTCAATTAAAAAGAAAGATTGTTCATCACCGAGTTCATTAATTCTGCTCCACAGCTCCTCTTCATTATTAACTTTCTT
>JBATTD010000799.1:0-2007 GCA_049670345.1 Ignavibacteriaceae bacterium | reverse complement strand
GAATATATATTCCATATAATGCGGCGAGAATTACATAATCATTTACAAAAAAAGATAAAATCAGAGTACTTATAGTGATTGCAAACAAACTTCCTGCGTTATCTAATATTTCCAAAAATTTAATGCCTGCTACTTTTCTTAGAGTAAAATTGTTTATAAAAAATATAACTATTTTAGCCGCTAATAAACCTCCTGCAGCACCATTTACTCCATAATATATAACTCCTAAAACAATAAAAGGAACGGTAACACCTACAGTTTTAACAACAGACATTATCATCTCAAGCCTGGGTTTGCCAATTCCTCTAAGTAAAATAGTGTTGGAGCTTGTCAATAAATGAACAAGCCCGGCCCCAGCCATAAGCTGGAGAGGTATTACTGCTTCACTCCATTTTTCTCCTAAGCCTATTAGCACAAATGGTTCAGCTAATAAAATTAATCCAACCATTAAAGGATAAATTACTATACAATTGTATTTTACTACTTTAAAGTAATAGCGTTTAATAGTAAGTAAATCATCCTGGACTTTACTGTAGGTCGGATAAAAAACTTTATTAACAACATTCATAATCTGACCTCTAACAACGTATGTAAGATTATACGCTAACGAATAAACACCTAATGACTGAGCCCCTAACATTTTTCCAATCAGCAGATAATCAATATTGTTTGTCAAATAGTTAAATATTCGCGTACCAGTCGTATAAATACCAAAACTAAATATTTTTTTAAAAGAAACATTACTGTAACGCATTTGAGGTCTCCAGGGGCTGATAAACGTATAAATGAAGACCAAAAATAAATTTGTTAAAACCCTTTGAAAAACCAAACTCCAAACACCGTATCCTGTTAACGCCATTATAATTGCAATAACTGCAGCAATAATTCTACTGATATTTTGCGGTAAGACAATCCTTTTAAAATCCAATTCCCGTGTAATATTAACAATATGGACTGTTGTTAAAGGCTTTAAGACAAAACTAATAGAGAGAACTGGAATAATACTCGCTAAAAGAGGTTCGTTGAAAAAGCTTGCAGCAATTGGTGCAACTGCAAAAGCAAGAATAGCAGCTAAAAATATTCCCCAAGCTATACCCACCCAGAAAGCTGTATCGTAGTCTATTGGCTCCAGATCCACATCTTTACGCTGGATTAATGCTGCTGTCATACCCATATCACTGAATACTCTTATCATTCCTATAAAGACAATAGCAAAACCAATAATACCGAAATCTTCAGGTAATAAAAGACGGGCAAGAATCAACTTAACGATTATGCTAAGACCATCATCGATTATCAGTCCAATAGAATTCCAAACAACTCCATCAAATATCTTATGCTTTAATTTCAAGTTAATCCTCAATCAACATCATTTAAGGCAGGGCTCTAAAAATCACTCTGACTCCCTGTTCGCTTTTCCTTCGAACTAATCTAATTAATTTTCTGGCTTTTAATTTATAAAAGTGATAAAGGCTTTTAAAGTAAATTTGAGGCCTATTTAATTTTGAAAGTTCCTCATAACGAAATCCTGTAAAACTTCCCCATCGCACATCAAATTGCTTTTTGTTTGGGGGAATTTTAATAATAGGTCTATGCAATAAATCAATATTATCAGGCGCCCCCACGAGGTCATAACATTCTAGAAAGGGAATATCATTAGAATATTTATGTAAAAATTCAAAATCAATTATATTTAACTTTTTATTTTTATCTATCAAAAAATTTGATGGCTTGAAATCAAGTAAAGAATATCCTCTATCATATATCTTGCGAAGCAAATTCAAACATTTTTTTAGCGTCCTAATATCAATTCTGTTACCAAGTGGTTTGCTCCCCTCAATGTATGATGTTATAATATAATTTTCTCCAGTTTCTAATAATTGAGGGACCTCAGATAAATCCTTAAATATTGTATAGGCTTCAATCTCATTCGACAAAAACAATTCACAATTTGGTTTAAAAGTTTTCTTAATAGCTTTTCCACCTTTGAAGGATATAAGTTCAATC
>JBATTD010000798.1:0-4823 GCA_049670345.1 Ignavibacteriaceae bacterium | reverse complement strand
TGGTAGGAATGCTTGTTGGTGTTCTAATCGCTACGCAGCTTTTTGAACCTGCGCTAAATTTTCAAATTCCGTTTTTAACTTTTGGAAGAATAAGACCGCTGCACACAAATGCTGTAATTTTTGCGTTCGTCGGAAATGCAATATTCACGGGCATTTACTATTCTCTTCAACGATTATTAAAAGCAAGATTATTTAGCGATCTTTTAGGCAATATTCATTTTTGGGGTTGGCAATTAATAATTGTATCTGCTGCAATTACTTTGCCTCTTGGTTTAACTACAAGCAAAGAGTATGCTGAACTCGAATGGCCTATTGATATTGCAATTACTCTCGTTTGGGTTGTGTTTGGTATTAATATGATCGCAACCATCTTAAAGAGAAGAGAAAAGCATATTTATGTAGCTATCTGGTTTTACATTGCCACGTGGGTAACAGTCGCGGTTCTTCATATTGTTAATTCCATTGAAATTCCAGTCACACTATTTAAAAGCTATCCAATTTATGCAGGCGTGCAGGATGCGCTTGTACAGTGGTGGTACGGGCATAATGCAGTTGCCTTCTTTTTAACTACTCCATACCTGGGGCTCATGTACTATTTCTTACCAAAAGCTGCAAATAGACCGATTTATTCCTACAGGCTATCTATCGTACATTTTTGGGCACTGATTTTCTTATACATTTGGGCAGGGCCTCATCATTTGCTTTATTCCGCTTTACCAGACTGGGCTCAATCTTTAGGAACAGTTTTCTCTATAATGTTAATAGCGCCATCGTGGGGAGGAATGTTGAACGGATTACTCACACTCCGCGGCGCCTGGGATAAAGTGAGAGAAGAGCCAGTCCTCAAATTTATGGTGGTTGCAGTTACAGCTTATGGAATGTCAACTTTCGAAGGCCCTATGCTGTCTCTAAAAAACGTTAACGCCTTTGCACATTTTACTGATTGGATTGTTGCACACGTTCATATAGGAGCATTGGGTTGGAACGGCTTCTTTACATTCGGAATGCTTTACTGGCTTGTACCAAAACTTTGGCGAACCGATATCTACTCAAAAAAACTTGCAAACACACACTTTTGGATTGGTACTCTGGGAATTGTTTTCTACGCTTTGCCAATGTACTGGGCAGGCGTTGCTCAATCTTTAATGTGGAAACAATTTAATGATCTGGGTTTACTTCAATATCCAAACTTTCTTGAAACAGTATTACAGATCATCCCGATGTATATGATAAGAGCTTTTGGCGGAACACTATTTTTAGTTGGTATGCTGATGATGGTTTATAATTTAATAAAAACCATGAAGATGGGCTCTTTCGTAAAAGAAGAAGAAGTCGAATCTATGCCGTTGGATAAGCAAGCCGATCCTTTTAAAAGAGGTACACGCCACCGCTGGCTTGAAGGCAAACCGCTTCTCTTTTTGGTTCTGACTCTTGTTGTAATACTTATTGGTGGAATAGTTGAATTTATACCGACTTTCTTAGTAAAATCTAATATACCTACAATTGCAGCGGTTCAACCTTACACTCCTTTGGAATTACAAGGGAGAGATATCTATATACGTGAAGGCTGCAATAGTTGTCACTCCCAGCTAATTCGTCCTTTCAGGTCGGAGACCGAACGTTATAGTGAATACTCTAAAGCTGGTGAGTTTGTTTATGATCACCCATTCTTGTGGGGCTCCAAGCGTACCGGACCTGATCTTCATCGCGAAGGAGGAAAATATTCAAATATTTGGCATTATTTACATCTGGAAGATCCGGTGAGCATGTCACCCGGATCCATAATGCCTAAATATCCTTGGCTGATTACTGATGATCTGGATATTTCAACTACTAAACGGAAGATAGAAGTTATGAAAAGTTTTGGAGTTCCTTATGCAGATGGATACGAAGAGATAGCAAATAGTGCTTTGGTAACGCAGGCAAATAAAATTGCACTTGATCTACAAGAATCTGGAGTTCCTGCCGAACCCAATAAAGAGATAATCGCACTTATCGCTTACCTGCAAAGGTTGGGAACAGATATTAAAGTAAATAATTAGAAAAGATGAAAGTATTATTAAAAAATGATTAGAAACTATTTACAATCGATTGAAGGAGTGGAGATCTATCCGCTTATATCTCTTATAGTTTTTGTAATATTTTTTGTGGTAATGTTAGTTTGGATGTTAAAGATCGATAAAAATTATATTAATGAGATGGAACAATTACCGCTTGATTCAAATAATAACAAAAATTTAAATTCAACAGGTGAAACAGATGTTCAATAAGATTTTAAGAGTACTAAAGATGAAATTTATTTTGGTAGCTTTTTTCTTCATCAATGTTAATAATGCATTTGCTGCAGGTGATTCTGATTTTCCACCAAATTATTATGATATCATCGCCTTAATTCTTATAGCGATTGTGATGATTGCTTTTATTGGATTGATTTATTTTGAATCAAAAAAAGAAATAGTAAAAGAGAAAGAAATTTCTCTAATTGCCAAAATCGGACTTTTCTTAAACCGCTCTGTGCCAATTGAAAAAGAAGAAGATATTATGCTCGACCATAATTATGACGGTATTAAAGAACTTGACAGCCGGGTGCCGCCCTGGTATACCGGATTATTTTATGCAACAATAATATTTTCAGTTATTTATCTCTTGAATTTTCATGTATTCAATACAGGAAAATTAATGTACGATGAATATGAAGAAGAAATGAAATTTGCTGCAATACAAAAAGCAAGGTTAATGAATACAGGTTCATTACTTACGGAAGATAATGTTACGAAGTTAACGGATGATGTTTCTTTATTATCAGGTAAAGAAATTTATGATGCAAATTGTGTAGCTTGTCACACTGCGGATGGCGGCGGATTAGTTGGTCCCAACTTTACGGATGAATATTGGATTCACGGTGGTGGAATAAAAAATATTTTCAAAACTGTAAAATACGGCGTTCCTTCAAAAGGTATGATCAGCTGGCAGACACAGCTAAATCCTCTTCAGATCCAACAGGTTGCTAGTTATATATTGACTTTCCAGGACACAACACCTTTAGCCCCCAAGGCACCTGAAGGAGAAATTTGGGTTGAGCAGGAGCAAATTGTTGATGATGAAAAGCAGCTTTAGCTTTGAGAGTTAATCCACAATGTATTATTTGCTAAATGCCGGAGTAGAATTCCTTTATAGATAGTGTCTCGAATTTTATATGAACGAAAATGTTGTAGAAGAAGAAAAAAAAGAACTTAACTCTGAGAGTTTTCGCGATCAGGTATCTACTGTTAATAAAGAGGGGAAAAGAAAATGGGTATTCCCCAAAAAGCCATCCGGTAGATTTTATACTGCCCGTAACATAGTAAGTGTAGTTCTGCTTTTACTTCTTTTTGTAACACCGTTTTATAAAGTAAACGGTCAGCCCTTTATGCTTTTCGATATCCTAAACAGGAATTTTATTCTATTTGGAATACCCTTCGGTCCGCACGATTTCTTCCTTCTCGTATTAGCAACGATTTCAACTTTTGTGTTTATCATACTCTTTACTGCTGTGTTCGGCAGGGTGTTTTGCGGATGGGCATGCCCGCAAACTATTTTTATGGAGATGGTGTTCCGTAAAATTGAATACTGGATTGAAGGTGACTTTAGAGAACAAAAAAAATTAAGTGCTGCACCCTGGACTGGCAAAAAGATATTTAAAAAAACATTGAAACATGTAATATTTTATAGCATATCATTTATCATAGCAAATTTCTTTCTTTCATACATCATCAGTATGGATGAATTGATTAAAATCATATCGGATCCACCATCAGACCATATACAGGGATTGATGGCAATAATAATTTTTTCAGGTGTTTTTTATTGGATATTTTCTTTTTTCCGCGAACAGGTTTGCACTATGGTTTGTCCGTATGGAAGACTCCAGGGAGTTCTTCTTGATAGAGATTCCATAGTAATTGCATATGATAATATCCGCGGAGAACCACGAGGTAAATTAAAAAAAGAAAAAGAACAAATTGATCAAGGCGATTGTATAGCTTGTAACTTATGTGTTGATGTTTGCCCAACTGGTATAGATATTCGTAACGGCATTCAGTTAGAATGTGTTAACTGCACAGCTTGTATTGATGCTTGTGATGAAGTAATGGATAAAATTAAGAAACCTCGCGGATTGATTAGATATGCATCGATTAATTCAATCGAAAAAAATGCAAAGTTTAGATTTACTGCACGGGCTATTGGTTATACAATCCTTTTAACCGTACTTACAGGTGTTTTAACTTTTCTTTTAGTAACCAGAGCCGATTTTAGTGTTAACATTCTAAGAACTCCCGGTCTTCTTTACCAGGAAAGACCCGGCGACACAATAAGCAACATTTATGATTTAAATATTGTTAATAAAACATTTGATAAAGCGGAAATAACACTTAGATTGGAAAACATTGAAGGGGAACTTTCAATGATTGGTAGAGATTTGGTTTTAGAGCCGCAGGGAATAGTCGACGCGAAATTCTTGGTTATACTTTCAATGAATGACATTGTTAAAATGAACACACTAATTGAAATTGGTGTATACAGTGGGAATGAATTAATTAAGAAGATTTCCACATCGTTTTTAGGACCTGTAAAGAAAAGAGAGAAAAGTGAATTTAAAAATTAGCCCGCCTATCGGACGGGTAAACTGGGGAACAGGAATAGTAATTGCGTTTGCAATTTTTATGGGTGGAACTATATCAACTGCTGTTTACCTGATGAACCAGGATGTGGATTTAGTTGCTGATGATTATTACGATCAGGAAATAAAATACCAGCAGCAAATTGACAGAATAAAAAGAACA
>JBATTD010000797.1:0-5128 GCA_049670345.1 Ignavibacteriaceae bacterium | reverse complement strand
AGGGAATTGAGGAAGGTTCTATTACACTTCATCCAATGGGAATTCCCCATGGTCCGCAACCAGGCAAAACAGAAGCATCAATTGGTAAAAAGGAAACTGATGAATATGCTGTAATGATTGATACTTTTCAATCGCTTAGAGTAACAAAAAATGTTAAGAATACGATGGTTAAAGATTATAGCCAGTCCTGGTTGGATGGATAGATTTACTTTTTAAATTAGTATCATTTGAAATCTAGGAGAAAAAAATGAAATTAGTTTCATATACGCTTAAGAAAAAAGATCGTTTAGGAATTTATTACAACGACAAGGTTTTTGATTTACAGGAATGTGCCCAGGGTCTCGGTATTGAATTACCAGCAAGGATGAGAAGATTATTACGGGGTGGTGAGGATATAATGGAACAGGCAAAGCAGGTTAACAATGCCATCCTCGAAGGTAAAATCACTTCGAATGTTGAGGACCAAAACTTAAAACTGCTCGCTCCGCTTCCAAAACCAACATCGTGTAGAGATGCTTATGCATTCAGGCAGCACGTTGCAACTGCACGAAGAAACCGCGGTGTTCCAATGATTGAAGAATTCGATCAATTTCCAGTTTTCTATTTTACAAACCATAATGCAATAGTTGGTCCGGGAGATGTTAAACTCGAATCAGATCATTTTCTTAAACTCGATTTTGAGTTAGAAGCGGCAATAGTAATCGGTAAGAGAGGCAAAAACATTTCAGTTAAAGATGCTGATTCATACATTGCAGGATATACAATTATGGATGATATTTCTGCACGGATTTTACAAATGGAAGAAATGAAATTAAATCTTGGTCCGGCAAAAGGAAAGGATTTTTCAACTGCAATCGGACCCTGGCTGGTAACAACGGATGAACTCGAGCAGTTCAAAATTGCAACCGAATATGGAAATAAATATGATTTACGAATGACCGCAAAACATAACGATAAATTAATTTCTGATGGCAATATGAAAGATATGGATTGGACATTTGCAGAAATAATTGAACGTGCATCATACGGTGTAGAACTTTTACCAGGTGATGTTATTGGTTCAGGTACAGTAGGAACCGGCTGCTATCTTGAACTGAACGGAACCTGGGCATTAGAGGCAAAAGAAAAGGGCAAAGAGTTCACTCCAATTTGGATAAATGAAGGTGACACTATGGAGTTGGAAATTACAGGCCTTGGAGTATTGAAGAATAGATTCTTAAAAAGAAAAACCGATCGTTCAATTCTAGCAAAAAAGAAAAATCAATAATGCTTCACTACGAACCTAAAGAAATTTCGTTTCCTGAATTTCATAAGCTGCTTTTAGGGGGAGTTGCTCCTCGTCCTATTGCTTTGGTTTCCACACTTTCAGCGGATGGCAAAAACAACTTATCACCGTTTTCTTTTTTTAATGCCTTCGGTGTAAATCCTCCTATGATAGCTTTTTCTCCTGCAAGACGTGGTAAGGACGCAAGTTTAAAGGATACGTATAAAAATCTTATTGCAACTAAAGAATGTGTTGTTCAGTCAGTTACTTTTTCTATGGTAGAACAAATTAGTTTAGCTTCAACAGAATACCCAACCGGAGTTGATGAATTCATTAAGAGTGGTTTATCTCCTATTGATTCTGACGTTGTAAAACCTAAAAGAGTTAAAGAATCTCCATTTCAAATGGAATGTAAATTGATTGAAATGAAAAGTTATGGTGAAAGCGGCGGATCTGCGAATATGGCGATTTGTGAAGTGTTGAAGATTCATGTTGCTGAAGATATTTTTACTAACGGAATTATAGATCCTCAAAAAATAGATTTAGTTGGTAGAATGTCCGGTAATTTTTATTGCAGAGCAAACGGCGAAGCAATTTTTGAAGTTGAAAAGCCAATAGCTAAGAAAGGGATTGGTTATGATCAACTTCCGGACTTCATAAAAGAATCTAATGTTTTCACTGCTAATAACTTAGCTAAATTTGCAAATGTAGAAAGCATTCCGGGTAGAAAATCTGTAGAAGAATTTATAACGCAAATTGAGAAAGAAAAATTTGAGGGATTTGAACCAAATGAAGAAGCATTTTACAGGTATCTCAATCTATCCAATTATAAATATATGATAAAATCAGTTATACAATTTGTAAATGAAGACCATCCTAAAGCAAAATACTTTACTGAGCTTACTGCGAAATGGGCATTGGAAAATAATGATACTGATTATGCGTGGAAAGTAATATTGACGCTTGAATATTTTAGTAAATAATCTTAAAATCAGACTTATTAAAAAATAAGTGCAAAAAAAATCAAAAAATACTTTACTCTGGTGTCCAAACGAAAAAACAGTTAATGATGCTAACATCACAAAGTTTATTGAATTTGTGAATAAGGAATTCGGAATATCTATTTCCGATTATTCTGGATTATATAATTGGTCTGTTACAGAAATTGAAAAGTTTTGGCAAGCTTTGTGGAATTATTCCGGAATAATCCACTCGAAAAATTACGATAAAATTCTTGATAAAAGAAAAATGCCGGGGGCAAAATGGTTTGAAGGCGCCGAGTTAAACTTTGCTGAAAATCTTCTGCGTTACCGTGATGATGATATTGCACTAATAAGCTATCGTGAAGATCTTCCGGTTATAAGATTAACGTATGAAGAACTTTACACGAAAGTTGCAGCATGTGCTGCCGGATTAAAAAAAATAGGTGTTGTAAAGGGTGATAGAGTGGTGGGTTTTGTAACTAACATTCCAGAAACTGTTATTGCAATGTTAGCTTCTACAAGCTTGGGAGCAGTTTGGTCTTCGTGTTCCCCTGATTTCGGGATACAGGGTGTTTTTGATCGATTTAATCAAATCCAACCCAAAATTTTGTTTGCAATTGAAAGCTATCAGTACAACGGAAAGGTAATTAACTGTCTTGAAAACATAGAGCAAATAGCGGATAGAATACCTTCAATTGAAAAAGTGGTTAAAATACCACATTTCGATTATTTATCTAACGAGAATACTAATGAGATAGATGAGGGTAAATTCATATATTTTAATGAATTACTTAAGTTTAATGTAACTGAAATATCGTTTGAACAACTACCTTTCGATCATCCTGTTTATATTATGTATTCAAGCGGTACGACAGGTTTGCCTAAAAGTATGGTACATGGTGCTGGTGGAACGCTGCTGCAGCATTATAAGGAGCATGTCTTCCATACAAATTTAAGCAAAGGAAATATTATAACTTACTTTACAACCTGCGGCTGGATGATGTGGAACTGGCTAGTAAGTGCACTTCAGGTGGGAGCATCTGTATACCTTTTCGATGGAAGTCCAGGTTATCCTGATCTTGAAATACTTTGGAAAGAGGTTGAGGATGAAAAGATAAACGTGTTTGGAACAAGTCCCAAGTTTCTGTCTACTGTCCAAAAAGCCGATATAATTCCAAAAGATAAATTTGATCTGTCATCACTCAATGTCATTTTATCGACCGGTTCACCTCTTTCTGATCAGAATTTTGATTGGGTTTATGAAAATGTGAAAATGGACTTACAGCTTTCATCAATTTCAGGTGGAACTGATATATTATCTTGTTTTATGTTAGGTAATCCTACTTTACCTGTATATAAAGAAGAAATTCAGTGCAGAGGATTAGGAATGAAAGTTGAAGCTTTCAACGAAGATGGGAAACCACTAATTGATGAAAAAGGTGAGTTGGTTTGTACTGAACCTTTTCCTGCCATGCCAATTTATTTTTGGAATGATGAAGAGGGAGAAAAATATAAGAAAGCATATTTTAGTAATTTTAAAGATGTATGGACTCACGGTGATTACATAAGGATAACAAAAACAGGTGGAGTTGTTGTTTATGGCAGATCGGATGCTACACTTAATCCTGGCGGAATAAGAATCGGAACTGCTGAGATTTACCGCATTGTTGAAACAATGGATGAAGTTGCCGATAGTATTGTTGTAGGGCAAAAATTGAATAATGATATCAATGTAGTATTATTTGTTGTTCTTAAAGATGAAAAAATATTAACTCAGGAATTATCCAATAAAATTAAAAAAGATATAAGAACAAAAGCTACACCTCGCCATGTACCTGCCAGAATTTACCAGGTAGACGAGATACCGCGCACAATAAGTGGTAAGAAAGTTGAAATTGCTGTCACAAAAATCTTAAACGGCGAACTAATTAAAAATAAAAATGCACTGGCAAATCCTGCATCTCTTGAACAGTATAAAAAAATTGCAAAGCAAAATAATTAATATAGAAAGTTGCAGTAAGAATGGATAATTTTTCAACTATTGTAAAAGGGGATGTAATAATTGAAGTTGTTAATCTCATAAAAGCAACCAGGGAACAAGCAGAAGAATTTAAATTGATTTTATTAAAGCATATTGAAGATGATGATATTAAACTTATTGTAGATATACATCAATGTGACTATATTGATTCAACGTTCCTTTCAAGCTTACTCATAGCATTAAAAGCCACGAAAAAAAAAGGAGGGAATTTAAAAATCGCATCTCCAAAACATGATGTTCTTGAAATGCTTGAAGCGACAGGTATGAACAGAGTGTTCGATATTTATTCTAATATTTCAGATACAATTAAAAGTTATAATAATGAATGATCACGAAATAGTCCTCGAGAAAAAATTTATTTTGATTATTATTTAATGAGATGACGATATTTTTTGAGAAATTCTAATACAAAAAAAGGGCATCAGAAAGATGTCCTTTATGATCTCCCCATTTATCTAATTAATAAACATTAAATCCGTAACCTGTGTCGATATAACCATCTGTAGCAAATACACTAACAGAAAATGTTAATACTACAAATAATGTTAGTATAAGTGTATTTAGTTTATTCCGTATCATGGTATAAACCCCTTATTATTAGTTTGTGTATAGTTGATTAAGTGAATATAATTTGCGCGCCTGCAGACTTTTCATAGAAATCACCAACGGTGATAATGTCATCCATCTGCTCGCAAAAATCTTCTTTATTTAGATGGAACATATCCACGGTTGCTTTACAGGCGAAGAGTTCGCCGCCTGCATCGTGAATCATTTCAATAAATTCACGAACCGGGGGAATATCCAACTTTTCCATTTCTTTGCTCATCATTGTTGTTGCAA
>JBATTD010000796.1:0-1560 GCA_049670345.1 Ignavibacteriaceae bacterium | reverse complement strand
GTTTGAAGGTTTAACCACATCTCCTACAAGTGATACCCTGATTTGTCTGAAATCGACTAACGAAATAAAAATGTTTACATTTTTATAATATCGGTTAATTGAATTCTCGAGTTTAGTTCTTGCTTGTGCTAGTGTAAGGTTAGTTAAATCAACACCACCAACCTGAGGTATGTATATCCAACCTTCCTGATTAATACTTAAGTTGTAAATGAATTCTCGTACCCCGCTAATAGATATAAATATTTTATCGCCCGATCCAACGTGGTACTCATTCGCGTCTATACTACCTTCGGTAGCTCCGGTTGGATATATACTTGTTGTTTCACGAAGTGAATCTAATTGGTGTTGAAAAGCTCTTTCTGAATAGTTGGGTAAATCCTGGGCAACAACAGAACCGACAGCAACTATAAAAGCACAAATAATTATTCGTGTTAAATTAAATAAGCTCAATTTCAAAAATATTTTATGGCTAGGATTAGATTATTATGCTAGAATTTTTATTAATATCAATTTATTAAAATTAATAAATAATACCCCTACATCAAATCTTTAATGTTAATTTTCTTAATGAGTAAACTGTAACTAAAAAACTTAAAACAGGACCTATTATCAGAAGCGTAGCTACATAAAAATTTTTATTTGCAGTTATAAACTTATTAACTAAATAATATTGGTCTACCTGTATCGAGACAAAATAATAAACAGCAATTGATATAATACTTGCAAGTAAACCCGTTATCAATCCATTAAGTATGATGGGCATTTTAATTGTAGAAAGTTTTGCACCAACTAATTTCATTGTTTCCAATTCCTTCATTCTGTTGTTGGTTATTAGTCTGATGGTACTATAAACAAGGTAAACTGCGATTAAAATGAGTATAGCAGTTGTAATGAAAAGATAATTTTTCCCCGCTTCAAGATACGACAAAAGCCGGTAAACAAATCTATCCTTGAACACCACTTCATCAACCCATTTTAATAAAGATAGATTATTTAATACCGAATTAAGCGAATCCTTTGAGACAACATCAGTGTTTAATTTTACTACAAATGAAGCAGGCAGCGGATTGTAATCGAGTATCTCTCTGAAATCCTCACCGGTTTCTCGAATAAATGATTTGGCTGCTTCATCTCTGCTAACATATTTTACTGATTTAATATAGTTTTTACTGCTTAACTCCGATCTGTAATCTTTAATATTATTTTCATTAAACGGATCTTTAATAAAAAGATTAACGTTAATATTACTTTTCATTTTCTTTTGAAATATTTCGGATAGTTTTAGTGCTGTAATGGATGCTTCGATTAAAATAACTGCAAGAGTTAATGAGATGAGTGTGAGAAAAAAAGAAGACTTTGCCCTGCCAATTGATTTAAACGCTTCTTTGAACCAGAAAATAATCATCGGACAAATCTCAAAAATGTAGTTTCGAGTATTTGCAAGGTTTTATTAAAAATTAGATTCATCTAACCACCTCGTAATTTGCCATTTTTTTGATTCTGCATCCTTCCTTAAAGATAAATTTACTCTGCCGTCAATTCGCACAACATCAGTAGGAT
>JBATTD010000795.1:0-4047 GCA_049670345.1 Ignavibacteriaceae bacterium | reverse complement strand
GATGCCGAGTTACACCTCGGTGGACTCGATTATAACCTGAAAGGGATTCCTGATTTTCGTGAAAATTATATGCGTGCAACGATGATTGCTTTTCCGGATATTAAACACGGATATGACAAACTTGTTATCGATGGGAACAAGATCGCAATGATGTTTTATGGTGAGGGAACACATAAAGAAGAATATGACGGAGTTCCGGCGACAAATAAAGTACTGCGTTACCGGGGAATGGCATTCTTTAGAATGGAAGGAAACAAAATAGCAGAGGTTTGGACCCATTCTAATTGGGCCACTCAATTTGCGGAATTAACTAATTAACCTTTTGAAAAATTTACAATGGATGAAAGGAGCTAGCCGTATGGTTCAACAATCTAAGACAATCCTAAAAGCAAGTGTTTTATTTTTATTTACTATTCTCATATCATCAGCTTGCCAGCAGATGCAGGATGATTCTAACTCACATAAAACTAAAACTGAATCACCTGAGTATTTCAGTCTTCGTCCTGAAACTGAAAAAGCATATGGTTATACACACGCTGTAAAGATTGGAGACGATATTAAAATTTCGGGTGCAGTTAGTATGGATGATGCCGGTAATCCTACTGCAATAGGTGATTTAGCACAACAAATGAAGAATTGTTATTCAGATTTGGACAAGGTGTTGAAGCATTATGGATGCACTTTCGATGACGTTGTTGTTGAGAATATTTTTACGACAAATATGCCTGAATTTCTTAATCAATCTGGCTATCGCAGCACAATTTACACAAAGCAATTTCCAACTGGCTCCTGGCTTGGAGTAAAAGAATTAGCATTGCCGGAGTTTATGATAGAGATAGAATTGGAAGCACATAAAACCAAATGATAAATCCTCAATTAGCACGGCGATCACATCATTTGATATGGATTCTGAATTCTAGTTATCAATTTCAAAAAATCAATAAGGAGTAAGTGTTATGAAAAAGTTAATTATAATTTTCGCTGTATTATTTGCAGTGATATTTTTTGCGGGCAGCGGCTTTGCCCAGGATGCTGCAAAAGTAGATCCAAAACATTATAAAGTTGAATTTGAGAACGATGATGTTCGTGTCTTAAGAATCACGTACGGTCCGGGAGAGAAATCTGTTATGCACTCGCATTCTGAAGGTGTGGTAGTGTTTTTAACTGATGGCAGTGGAAAATTCACCTTCCCAGATGGAAAAACACAGGATCAAAAATTTAGTGCCGGTACTGTTATTTGGTCACCCGAATCACAACATCAACCAGAAAATACCGGTAAAGAGTCATTTGAGATAATTCAGATAGAGATGAAAACTAAATAAATTCTGCAATCAGCAATCTGATGTGCTTTAATAATAAATTCATTAACAATATATAAGGAGAAGTACTATGAAACACCTAACCAAAATCTTTGTTCTACTGTTTACTCTAATATTACTGTCTGGAAACAGTTTCGCACAAGATAATGAGCAGCCACTGCTTATTACAAGTTTTAACATGGTCACGATGAGTGATGTTGGAAAAGTAAACAAAATGGTCGATTCAGTTTTCACACCAATACTTAAAGAACTTGTTGACGAGGGTATGATCTATAGCTTTGGCCAGTTCAATCACTCCTGGGGCGATGAGTGGAATGTTAATTTCTGGTATACAGCAAAAGATATGACATCATTTGATAAATTCTGGGATGAATATGTTTCTCGTGTTCGCACACGACATCCCGACGCATTTCCGTCAACCGTAAAATATTTCAAGGCACATAAAGATAATATTTATACGATTCGTGGACAGTATCCTGCGCCACCGCAAAGGTAATTATTAGTAAGGCGGGAAACATCCCGCCTGATTTTTAACCTGACGCTCAAACCAAGTTTGAATTATTATGTGTTAAACCATATATTATAATTGCTGTTCTTCAGAACAATTCAATATGTCTCTCTTCCAATACTGCAAACGGCATAAAATAATCAATAAAAGCAGGGCGAATAAAAATGAGAGTATAATTTTTCATAATCATTAATAGAAGGAAGAATAAAATGAAACCAGGTAGATTAAAAAACAATTTTGCCCTGCAGTCTATTGATAGATTTCTCATCTCGAAACTTACTTCCAACAAAATTATCAGACCACTTTTACTTTTATCCCTCTTAAGCTTATTCATAATTTCATGCTCAGATAAAAAAAGCTCGGGTGATGACCAGAACGTTTATTTAACACCGGAGGTCTTATGCGGTACAGTGCAGTTTACAGATGGGTGCACTCCGCAATTAGATTCTTTAATCAGTTTCGGTTTTGCACTTATACATCACATGACGTTTATTGATGCTGAATACACATTCAATAAGGTGATTGAGATAGACCCGGATTGCTTCTGGGGTCACTGGGGAAAGGCGATGACATATATTCATCCTCTCTGGCCCGATGTTCCAACCGAGGACAGAATGACGAGGGGCTGGATACTTGCGCAGACAGCATTGAATCTTGCAAGCACCATAAAGGAAAAACTTTACGGAACAGCTCTTGCCTCTTATTATGAAAAAGGGAATGAGAAAACTGAGTATGAAAGATTAACTGCTTATAAAAATGCCTGGCGGCAGGCAAACGAGCAACTTCCAGGCGATATAGAAGCACGGTTGTTCTATGTACTAACAAGATTGGCAACTGTATCACCGGGTGATAAATCGTATACAGAGCAGCGGGAGGCCGGAGCTATTGCAGAAAAAGTGCTGGAAGAAATCCCCGACCACCCAGGCGGATTTCACTACGCTATTCATGCTTATGATTTTCCGCCCCTCGCAATGGATGCTCTCAGGGTAGCAAGAGGTTACAGTGAGATTGCACCGGAGATACCTCATGCATTGCATATGCCCACCCATATATTCACACGGCTTGGCAAGTGGGACGAATCAATAGATCTGAATTTACGTTCAGCAGCTGCAGCGTGGAGACTTCCGGTTAACGGACAGATATCAGCACATTATTTTCACGCACTTGATTATCTCGTTTATGCTTACCTGCAGAAATCTGAATACGATAAAGTGGAAGCCATCGCAACAAGTATAGATGACTTAAGCGAGGCTTTTCAGGTTCATACAGCAACTGCATATGCACTGGCTGCAATAAAAGGGCGAATGGCCCTGGAATATCAGCGGTGGACGGATGCAGGGAATCTTTTATTAGAATATCAATCAAATGTTCCGTGGCAGAAGTATCCGCAGTATGAAGCGCTGGTATATTTCGCTCAAGGTATTGGTGGCGGCAGAAGCAGTAATCCCGAAATTGCAAAACTTTCATTTGAGAAACTTGAAGACTTGCAAAATGTTCTTGGAGACTCAAGAGCAAGCCAATACTGGAAAGCACAGATAGAAGTCCAGAAAACAGTTGTTAAAGCATGGCAGATGTATGCAGAGAAGGATATGGAAAAGGCAAGGGAGATTATGTTTCTTGCAGCCGAACTTGAAGATGCAACAGAAAAAAATCCAGTAACACCGGGGCAATTATTGCCAGTTAGGGAAATGCTTGGTGATCTTCTGCTTGAAATGGGTTTGCCCGAAGATGCTTTAGAACAATACCGGTTAACTCTTGAAACCAACCCGAACCGTTTTAATTCAATATACGGTTGCGGCATAGCTGCCGAACAGCTTGGAGAGACAAACATGGCTAAGGAATATTTCACAAGTCTAATTGAGCTTAACGGCTCATCGGATCTAACCAGAGACCGGTTGGTTTATGCTTCAAACGTAGTTAATGGCATTTGATGATAAATATTTAGGAGGGATATCCAACGATTGTGTTTCAGAAGAGTAATTGGAAATGGTGATGTCCGGTCACCAAGGAGCTTACCCGCCGAAAACCGACTTTTAAATTATTGAAGGATTGGGCGATGACCGGACATCGAAATTATATCAGAGCATTTTATTTATGCGGCGATTGTTCAGTTGGTTACAAGATAAATCTTATCTGCATTTACCACTCTATGATTAATAATTCCTTGCCGGAGTACTTCTTCATATAATGCCTGGAATTTTATAATATCACCGCTTCCTT
>JBATTD010000794.1:0-1505 GCA_049670345.1 Ignavibacteriaceae bacterium | reverse complement strand
GAGAATTGTTCCGTAAACCAAAGAACCGAGTATATTCACCGCTTCTACTAAGGAACCAAGCTGACTGGCAAACAAAGCAAAGACGATCGCATAACAACCCCATAATATTGTTGAGAGTTTTGATACTTTTAGATAATGGGAATCTGCAGCATCTTTTTTTATCATTCGTTTATAAATATCGATAACTGTTGTAGAAGCAAGCGCATTTAATTCAGCGGAAGTTGAGGACATAGATGCCGATAGTATAGCTGCAAGGACTAAACCGATCAATCCTATCGGGAGAAATGTTGTAATGTATGTTATAAAAATAAAATTCGTATCGTTTGTATCTGCATCGGGATTTGTTTCTTTAATTAGACCTATTGCTTTCTCTCTTACAAGCGTAGCTTCTTCCTGCTTGGCTAAAACTTCATTTGTCTTTTCAGTTATCTCTATTTCATTGCCGTTCTCAATTGCACCAAGCATCTCTCTTATTTTCACTTGTTTTTCTTCAAATATTCTCTCGTAATCATTTTCTAATTCGATATATTCTTCAGAATGAGAACTGCTCTTTACATTTTGTTCTTCAACAGGATTAAAAAAGAGTGGGGGAGTAACAAACTGGTAAAAAACAAATACCATCGCACCGATAAATAAAATTATAAACTGCATCGGAACTTTTACCAAACCGTTTACCAGCAATCCCATCCGGCTTTGTGTTATTGAGCTTCCCGAAAGGTAGCGCTGCACCTGTGATTGATCGGTTCCGAAATAGGATAGCATTAAAAATGTACCACCGATTATTCCGGACCAGAAAGTGTACCTGTTGTTCAAATCAAATGAGAAATCTATTGCATTGAGTTTGCCTAATTTCCCGGCAACATAAGCTGCATCAATTACAGAAATATCATCGGGTAAAAGAAAATAAATTATAGCGAATGAAGAAAACATTCCTACAGTAATGATGATCATCTGGTGAATATGAGTTTTGTTAACTGCAACCGTTCCACCGACCGTTGTATATAGTATTACGGTAAATCCTATAATCAATATTGTTAAATCCAATTGCCAGCCGAGGATAACAGAAAGAATTAAAGCCGGAGCATAAATTGTAAAGCCGGCTGCTAAACCTCTTTGAGATAAAAATAGTATACTACCTAATGTTCTGTTTTTTAAATCAAACCTTTTTTCAAGGAATTCATAAGCTGTGTAAACATTTAACTTGTTGTAGAGTGGAACTGCTGTGATGGATAAAATTATCATCGCAATTGGCAGCCCGAGATAGAATTGTACAAAACGCATTCCATCTACATAAGCTTGCCCGGGTGTTGAAAGAAAAGTAATAGCGCTTGCCTGCGTTGCCATAATGGAAAGTGTTATTGTCCACCACGGAGTTTTTCTGCCGGCACGAATAAAGGTATCCACATCGTTTGTTCCGCGGGTTTTTATTATACCGTAAATAACAACAAAGGCAAGGAAGCCAAGCATTACAATCCAATCAACGTAGCTCACTCAAATACCTTTGT
>JBATTD010000793.1:0-3522 GCA_049670345.1 Ignavibacteriaceae bacterium | reverse complement strand
CGTAAGCTTTGATAACTTTTGCGCCATTATCCTCAAGTAGGGTAGAGATGTAGGTGATGAAGTCGGGTTCATCATCAGTAACAAGAATCTTGCGTCCTGCAAATTCTCCCTCTTCAACAGCAACAGGTATTTCAACTTCCGGTACTTTTACCTTCTCTTCAACTACAAGCGCATTCGAAACCAGGTTTACAAGTTGCGTTACCTGCATATCGAGTTTGTAGTGCCTTATTAAATCAGTAAGACCATCGACACAGTTATGGCAGGAGGTTATTACTATGGATGCACCGGTTGCTTTAAGCTGCTCTGCTTTTACCTTTGCAGATTTCAGTCTTCGATTTGTATACTCTGACATAGACATTGCACCACCACCGCCGGTACAGCAGTAATTTTCAGCTCTGTTCGGATACATTTCCTGGAAATTAGCACATACCAGATTAAGCAATTCTCGCGGCTCTTCATAAAGACCGCAGCTTCGTGCATTATTACAGGAGTCGTGAAAAGTTACTAACTCTGTGTTGCGGCTTTTATCAACTTTTATTCGTTCCTCTTTAATGTAACGAAGCATGGTATTAACAGAGCTCTCCATTTCAAAAGGAACATCAACTCCACCCCAGTTTTGTCCTTCGCACCTTGTGGAGCGATAACCATGCCCGCATTCAGAAATCACTAATTTTTTCCCGCCAAGTTCTTCAGTTTTTTCAAACAGCCGCCTGGCAACTGAACCACCAAGTTCATCATCACCGGAGAATAAACCAAAGTTGGTCATGTCCCAACCTTCGCTTGGCATAGTCCAATTTTCACCTGCAAAGTGAAAGATTTTTGCTGCATCAGCAATTGTGCGAGGATCATATTTTACTTCGCGTGGATTAATTGAATAAACTACATCGCAGTTTTTCTTATCAATTGGTATTTTTATTTCAGGATCATCAAACTCACTTTGCAATTCCTCTTCCATCCATTCAAGAGTTTCGAGATAATCTTCCTTTAATACTCCCATCTGGTTACCAATTTCCCACTGATCTTTACTTACAACCGCAACACCTTCGGGCATTACCCCTACTGAGACCAATAAGCCGCGAGCCATCCTGTTAAATGTTGCATAATCTACACCCATCGGGCAGTTGATTGAGCAGCGCCGGCAATTTGTACATTTACCAAAAACCGTATCCTTCAGTTCTTCCAAATCTTCATCGGTGAACAAACTTTTAGATTTAACCCACCAAGGAAACACACGACCAGTCCAATCGTAGTGCCGTTTGAAAATCTTTCTTATCTGATCAGCTTTATAAACAGGAGCGTAGGTAGGATCACCGGGATAAGCAAGGACATAATGACATGAATCTACACACATTCCACAATGAACACAGCCGGCTAAGGAGGTAACCATCTGGCGGTTTAACTTGGTTCCCATCCGTTCGATAACTTTTTCTGCTTTATGAGAACGCATATTATTTTCCATATTCAACTCCTCCTTTTTTAACTACACGCCTGATTGGATAGACGCCGCGGTGTCCCATGCTTTTTCCAAACCAATATCTTGAAAAAGGATAATATAAATAATGGGATATCTTACTAAACGGAACGTAAATAAGAAAGAAGGCTGTTAGAATAAAATAAGCTATTAGAACACCCTCACCTTGTTGGTACTGGTTAGGTACTGCAAAGAAGGCAAATGCAAACCATACTGTTAACAAGATTACGGAAAAGTAATCATCAGGAGAGCTTATTGCATGAACATAAACATTTGTTATGCGGCGGATAAGCCGGACGCAACCGACAATAAAAGCTGCACCTATAAAAATTTGGATAATTGTTATCAGTAGTGGGTTATCTGTAAGCAAAGTCGGTGCATAAGGGATAATAAATGAAAGCAGAATAGCTAATGTTACTCCAATATGGAAAATTACAAACTGTGTGTAAAAGAATGGTTTTGTTCGAGTGCTTTCCATTGTCCATGGCATTGCAATAACAGCCCAGGAATATATAAATCCCTTTCGAGGATTTGTATCGGTTGCACCGGTTGCTGCCTGCCGTTCACGCCCGCCTTTGAAACTGAACAACCACCTGATTCTTAAAGTGTAAACTACTGCCATAATAACTAAGGCCACTTCTTGCAGGGTATGCTCGGTAAAATGTAATAATTCACTCATAGATTATTCCTTAAAATTTCATTCAGGTTCCAGGACTTCTTGAAAAGCTCTGAACTCACGTTGATCGATAACACTTATTACAACTTTTTCTAAGTTAGTATCACCGGCTAAATGATCAGTTATAACTTTATACATAACACGTGCAGATAACTCTAAGGGAATACCATAAAAACCCGTCCCCATAGGTGGGAAACCAATCTCGCGAATTTTATTTTCCTCTGCAATTCTAAGAATGTTTTTCATAGTTGTAATTAATTTTTCCTCAATATCACTTTCCTGGAAACGCGGACCAACTGCATGGATGATATAATTAGATTTCAATGCACCTGCAGAAGTAATGACTGCATCACCCGTGGAAATTGTTCCGAATGTTTTTAACTCTTCCTGAATTGAACCACCTCCGCGCACTGTTATTGAATTGCCAAAGCCGGAGCCTAATACAAGGTTGTGTTGTGCATAATAAACAATGGTTTCTATGTCCATCATTATTAAATCACGTTTCTCAAGGTGTATTATTGAAGTTATGTTTTTGGTGTCTACCATACCGACTCTAAAATGATTTTACAATATTATTATCTTCGCTATAACTATTTACCTTCTAATAAAAATGTTAGTGGTAAAGAATTGATAAAAAGTAATTATGTTATAGAGTAAAATCAATTAAAAATTAGGTTTTGTATTCTATATGTTGTGCGGCAAGCTACGCATAAACAGCAGTTAACTATAACTTTGAAAAGTACGGGATGTTATTTTATCGGAATGTGTAATGACCTAACAGCAAGTTCGATAACAAATGTTCTCATCTCCTCACTCTCCAAAGGAAGATTTAATTTTTTTGGCAATGTGCCGCAATTAAAATTTGTAAAATGTGTTTCATGAGGATTCTGTAAGTATAATGAAAGCCGGCTAAAACCAATCGGAAGAGGTGCAAGCATCCACCACGCAATCCAACCATTTATAATAGGGAAAGGATTATATTTTAGCATATGAAACTTTTCGAACCTATTATGAAATGCAGCAAGCAATCCCTCAAAGCGGGTTTTGTATTTCATATCAATTCTTTCTTGAAGGCGCTTAACAAAATGATCCTGGAAGGCTAAAACAATATTCTTCATTTTTTTATCCTTAAAAATTACAAGATAATTATGAAGATGGTATGAACGATTGGATTCATAAGCATTTATTGCTTCTAAAATTAACTTCCTGTTATCGATTGAATGGTATAGTTTATTTTTCAAGTTTTTGTCATAATGCACCCTGGTGAAATTGCTATATACCGAGGCGTAAGGAAAAATAATTTTTAATGAAGCTTCAATTACTTTTGATCCATATGACATAAAAGTGGGACAAATAATTCCCCTGCAATTAAGCC
>JBATTD010000792.1:0-4256 GCA_049670345.1 Ignavibacteriaceae bacterium | reverse complement strand
CTCCAGTTCCGTACGAAACAGCCCTTGCAAAAGCAGACAGCATTATTAAGTTAATGACCCTCGAAGAAAAAATTGAAATGATTGGTGGACATAATATATTCTTCACAAAAGGATATGAGAAATATGGGATTCCTTCAATAAGATTTTCGGATGCTACTCAGGGAATTAGTCTTGTGGATTTTAAAGACCACTTGGAAAAATCCGTTGCATTTCCTGCTCCCCTTGCACTGACTAGTACTTGGAACGCTGAATTAGCATCTCTTTATGCCAAAAGTGTCGGGGAAGAATGCAGGGCAGGCGGTATTGCAGTTCTTTTGGGACCGGGCATGAACATGTACCGCATTTCACAATGCGGGCGCAATTTTGAATATTTCGGTGAAGATCCATTTCTCACTGCAAGAATGATTGAAAATTATGTTGTTGCGTTACAGAATACCGGAGTTATTGCTACACTCAAGCATTTTGTCGCCAACAACAGCGACTTCAGAAGACGAACATCAAATTCAATAGTAAGCGAAAGAGCTTTACACGAAATCTATATGACCGCTTTTGAGGCAGGAATAAATGCCGGTGCAATGGCTGTAATGACATCTTATAACCAGATTAACGGAGAATATGCTGCACATAGTCAGTATGTTATCAATAAATTATTACGTAATGATTTGGGATTTAAATGGCTGGTAATGAGTGATTGGCTTTCGATTTGGGATGCTGAAAAAGTATTAAAGTCTGGACTAGACCTCGATATGCCCGGTGAAACAGAAGATGGTGTTTACCATGAAGACGATCACGAAAAATACCTCCGTAGGAAAGCGCCAAAACTAATTAAAGAAGGTAAGGTAAGTGAAAAAGATGTAGACCGAATGGTTAAAAATATATTGACTACTATCTTTGCCATGGATGCTCAAGAATTTACAGTTAAGGAAACTTCTTATTTGGAGAGTTATGACAAACACACTGAAGTTGCTATTGAGACTGCACGTGAAGGTATTGTGCTGCAGAAGAATGACAATCAAACCTTACCATTCTACCCGAATAAAGATGATATGATTCTTGTTACAGGGGAATTTGTGAATCATTTGGCTTGTGGTGGTGGTGCTGCTTTTGTAGATGGTTTTGAGGAGATAACACTGCTTGATGCTTTAAAGGCGCAATTTGGTGAAAATGTAAAACACATAGAATTTCCGACAGATGAAGAAATAGCCAATGCCTCAATAGTAATTTGTAGTATCGGAACATATGATAGTGAAGGTTGGGATTGCTCTTTTGACTTGCATGAAGAAATAAATTCCGGAATTAGCAAGATTGCAAAATTAAATACTAAAACAGTGGTTGTTGTGTATACCGGCGGAGGTAAAAACTTGAGCCCATGGAATGCTGAAGTTGCTGCAATTCTTTATTGTTGGTATCCTGGTCAAGCTGGTAATAAGGCACTTGTGGAAATTATTGCGGGTGCTGTAAATCCATCAGGGAAACTCCCGATTACTATCGAACGTGATTTTAAAGATTCCCCCGGTTATCCTTATCTGCCTGAGGGCGAGGAGTTATATACAGGCTGGGAGCTGGATTTTGATATGGATCAACCTGTACATAATGTTAATTATAATGAAGGTGTCTTTACAGGTTATCGATGGTATGAACACAAAAACATACAGCCGCTTTATGCATTCGGATATGGCTTATCATATAGCACATTTGAGTATTCTAAATTGATGACGAATACCGAAAATTATGAAATGGGAGAAGAGGTATTGGTAAAAATTGATATTACCAATACAAGTGATGTAGATGGTAAAGAAATTGTTCAGCTTTATGTAAAGGATTTGGAAGCTTCAGTCGATCGACCGCCAAAGGAATTAAAAGATTTTCAGAAAATTTATTTGAAAGCAGGAGAAAAGAAAACAGTTTATTTCACGCTTAAGCAGAGGGACTTTGCTTATTGGGATGAAAGTTCTTCATCATGGAAAGTTGAAGCAGGAAAATTTGAATTATTAGTAGGTGCTTCCTCAGACCAGATTTATCAAAATGTAGGAATATCAATTTTATAAGATTATTCGGTTCAGTTAAATCCAATATAGCTAAAAAAATTTTAGCAGGAGTAAGATAATGAAAGGGAAAATATATCTAAATGCATTGTTATTATTTGCAATTACAATAATTTTCTCGGGATGTACTACAGTTGATGAAGGCATAGTCTATGTTAATGTAAATGCTCAAACTGGTGGCGACGGAACAACATGGGAAACGGCTTATAATTATTTACAGGATGCACTTGATAAAGCTAAACCAGGAGAAGAGATATGGGTTGCAGCTGGGACATATAAACCGAATCTCGAAATTGGCGGGAGTGGAAATAGATACAAAAGCTTTCAATTGAAAAACGGTGTAGGACTCTATGGTGGTTTTACCGGTAAGGAGACGAAACGTGAACAGCGGGATTGGCAGGTAAACGAAACAATACTCAGCGGCGATCTTAAAAACGACGATGATGGTTTTAATAAGAATGATGAAAACAGTTACCATGTTGTTCACGGTAACGGAACTGATAGTACAGCAATTCTTAATGGTTTTATCATCACTGCCGGAAATGCCAATTTTGATGTTTGGCCGGATGACGGCGGAGGTGGGATGAATAATCATGATGGTAGTCCTACTTTAGAGAATTGTACATTAAAATCGAACGCAGCTTTTGCAGACGGGGGCGGGATGCGCAACTGGGGCGATAATAGTAAACCGATAATAATCAATTGTAAGTTCATTGGAAATTCAGCGGAACAGGAGGGCGGCGGAATGATGAATGGCCCCGGAAGCAAACCAACAGTAATTAATTGTAAGTTCTTCAGCAACTCAGCGGGGGAAGATGGCGGTGGAATGTACAATAACGAGTCGTATAATTCTTTAATTGCTAACTGTGTCTTCAGCTTAAATTCAGCAACCTTAACAGGCGGCGGAATGTACAATGTGAACGAGAGCAGTCCAAAGGTTATTAACTGTACATTTAATAACAACTCAGCTGAATCTGCCGGTGGAGCGCTGTGCAACAATAACGGTTATCCCACTTTGGTCAATTGTATTTTATGGGGTAACTCTGCTCCGGATAACCAGGAAATTCACAACATTGGATCATCAACTCCTGTTGTTTCTTTTAGTAATATTTCTGGTGGCTACAAGGGAACCAGCAACATTGATGTGGATCCTCTTTTTGCAGACGGGGAGCTGCGGCTGTCAAAAGGCTCTCCCTGCATAGATGCGGGCGATAACAATGCAGTACCTGACGATATTTCAAGTGACCACGATGGTAATCCACGTATTCTCAATAGTATTGTGGATTTGGGTGCTTATGAATTTAAACAAAGGATTAAGAACAATTGATATGGGAAGAGTGTGAAGTTAGTTAGCAATACAAATAGTAGTGATTTAATAGCTTTGATATTAATATTTTCTGCTGTAAATGTTTATCCCCAGGATTATACTTATAAAAATCCGGATCTACCAATAGAAGAACGAGTTGAAAATTTACTTAGCCAGATGACTTTAGATGAAAAATTGAGTCAAACTTTTTGTTTTCATTTATATGATGATATGATTGATGAGGATGGAAATTTATTGTTAGAGGATGAAATCGTGAATGTGCTTCCATTAGGTGTAGGACAATTAGGAAAACCAAACTGGGCATTTGACAAAGAAGCAAAAGAGAGTGCGGAGATAACAAACAAAATTCAAAAGAAAGTAATTGAAAGTAATCGGTTTGGTATACCTGTTATTTTTCATGAAGAAGCATTGCATGGTTTATGGGCAAGGGGATCAACTGTGTTTCCTCAAGCAATTGGAATGTCATGTTCATGGGATCCTAAACTGGTTAATCAAGTGTTCAATGCAATAGCTAAAGAAGTTAGATCGCGTGGTAGCCATCAGGCAAATACACCTATGCTCGATGTGTGCAGGGATCCTCGTTGGGGTCGTATTGAAGAATCTTATGGTGAAGATCCTTATTTAACTTCCAGGTTTGGTGTTGCTATTGTAATGGGGTTGCAGGGCATCGAAGAAACAATTAACAAAGATCATATTGTTGCAACGGTAAAACACTTTGCGGGCTACGGGCTTACTGAAGGTGGACTGAATAAAACTCCTTTGTTTCTAAGTGAAAGAACAATGAGGGAAGTTGTGCTGCCTCCATTCAAAGCAGCAATTACCGAGGCCGGGGCTTTAAGTGTTATGCCTGCATATAATGAAATTGACGGGATACCTTCTCATGC
>JBATTD010000791.1:0-4461 GCA_049670345.1 Ignavibacteriaceae bacterium | reverse complement strand
CCAAAGTACTGGCAAAATCACTATAGAGGCAATAATGGAGAAATTCACTTTGCTCAGGTTTACAGCTATAGTGATCGCATACGCTATTATTGGAATTCTGATAGCATCAAAAAATCTATCGAGCTGTTGCTGAATAATTTAAACAAACAGCCTATTCCTCTTAGCATTCTCAGTCAGTTTTTTCCCAAACAATATAACTCTGTAAGGGATGGTAAAATAAAAAATAGTCCAATCTCATTAATCAGAGATAAGATAGGTGAAGTATTGAATATCTATAATTTTGCAACTTCCGGAGCTTAATGTGAAGAGTAAACATTGGTTAGTCTATGCAATAATAACAACATCCTTTTGGGGTCTTTGGGGAGCGCTAATTGAGATTCCCGAAAAGGCAGGTTTCCCAGCAACTTTAGGTTATTGTGTTTGGGCTTTAACAATGCTTATCCCTGCATTTATTGTTTTGAAGAAAATTGATTTTAAAATAGAAAAAGATAAAAAGTCAATTATTCTTGGATTGATCATAGGTTTTACAGGAGCTGGCGGACAGGTAATTCTATTCCAAGCGTTAAGAACAGGACCTGCATATTTAGTGTTTCCTTTTATTTCATTATCTCCTGTTATCACAATATTTCTTTCTCTTATTTTCCTGAAAGAAAGAACAGATAAACGAGGCTGGATTGGGATAATACTTGCTCTAATAGCTATTCCTCTGTTATCATACTCCTCAGGTAATGATGCAAATACTAGTGGTTTTCTCTGGGTAGTACTTTCTTTGTTAGTTTTTCTAGCGTGGGGATTACAGGCTTTTGTTATGAAGTTTGCCAATGAAACCATGAAAGCAGAGAGCATCTTTTTTTACATGACTATTACCGGAATTATCCTAATCCCTTTTGCATTATTGATGACAGATTTTTCACAAGAAATCAATTGGGGATTCAGCGGACCTTATTTAACAGCGTTAATCCAGATACTAAACTCAATTGGTGCATTAATGTTGGTTTATGCATTTAGATATGGTAAGGCGATTGTTGTAAGTCCTTTGGTTAATGCTGTAGCTCCAATTATTACGGTTTCCATTTCATTATTAATTTACCAGGTGATCCCTAATCCGGTAGTCGTAACTGGAATTGCATTTGCTATCATAGCTATATTTTTATTAGCAATTGAAAAAGATGAAGAACAAATAGAAGTTGATACCCAGAAACAATGATAAATTATGATTGATAAGAACTTTGACGTTATTGTTATAGGTGAATTAAATGTTGATTTAATCCTAAATCAAATTGACTCCTTCCCGGAAATTGGTAAAGAAATACTGGCTTCAAAAATGGATTTAGTTCTTGGAAGTTCTTCGGCAATTTTTGCAAGTAACCTAAGTTCACTTGGGCCAAAAGTTTCATTTTTAGGAAAAATTGGGAATGATAGTTTTGGCGATTTAGTAATTACTAGTTTAAAAACAAAGGGTGTTAATACTGATCTCGTTATAGTAGAGGAAGAGCTAAAGACAGGTGCTACAGTTGTATTGAATTACGGTGAAGATAGGGCGAATGTTACACATCCGGGTGCTATGGAGCATTTATCAATTGATGATATAACTGTGGAAAAATTACAGAGAGGAAAACATGTTCATATTTCTTCTGTATTTCTTCAACCAAATCTACAGAAAGATATCTATGGCATTTTTGAGTTAGCAAAAGATACAGGATTAACAACATCATTAGATGTGCAGTGGGATCCAGCAGAAAAATGGGCTTTAGATTTGCAAAAATTATTGCCTCTAGTAGATGTGTTTTTACCAAATGAACAAGAATTATTGCACTTAGCAAAAGAAGATGAATTGCAGAAAGCAATTAATAAAATATCGGATTTCGGAAATACAATTGCTATTAAAAGGGGAAGCGAAGGATCAATATGTTGGAATGAGGGTAATCAAAATGAAGTCCCGGCATATTTAAATGAAAATGTTGTTGATGCAATTGGAGCAGGAGATAGTTTTAATGCTGGATTTATTTTCAAATATATCAGTGGGTCTAATTTGAAAGATTGTCAGAAATATGGTAATTTAATTGGAGCAATAAGTACTACCAAAGCAGGTGGAACAGCTGCCTTCTCAAATTATATGCAGATTATGGAAATTGCAAAAGAAACATTTGAGTATACAGAATAATTGAACAATCAAAAAAATAAGGAGTGAATGCCATAAAGACCATTAATTTTTAAAAAAATAAAATTCTACTTCATTCATATGAGAGGAATAAAAAAAATTAGTTATTGGAAATAATTATCAATGGAACAAAATTAATTAATAATTCACTTAATAATTTCAGGAGGATATAATGAAGGAAAAATGGAATAGATTTCAACCATATCTGGTAATGATATCTCTTCTATCTATCTTCTTTTTGCAAAATGTTGTGCTGGCAGGCACATCAGGTAAAATTGCAGGTAAGATAATAGACGCAGATACTGAGGAACCTCTTTTGGGGGCTAACGTCATAATTCTTGAAACATCAATGGGGGCAGCCGCAGATATTGATGGTGACTACTTTATCATTAATATAGCCCCGGGAACATATCAGTTGAAAATATCAATGTTAGGTTATGCCAGTGCAACCATCACAAATGTTGTGGTGAATACTGATAGAACAACTAATCTTGATATTGAATTAGTGCCGGAATCTATATCTACAGAAGAAGTTGTTGTGGTTGCTGAAAAGCCTGTAATCAGAGCAGATCTCACTGCAAGTATTACTGAGATAGATGCAAAGACGTTTGAAGTGAAGACACAGATTGATGTTCAGACTTTGCTAAAGCAACAGCGTGGTGTTATACTATCTCACAATCAGTTGGGTAAAGAAGGCAATTTTTATTTTAATACTCCATCCGACGGATTACATATTAGAGGAGGAAGAGAAGGCGAAACAAGTTTTAGCATAGATGGTATGGTTGTTACTGATCCGGTTTGGGGTGGATCGGAATTTATTCTAAACTCGTCGGGAAATTATATTGATGAGATGAGCACTTTGGCTGGTACTTTCAACGCAGAGTATGGAAATGCAATGTCAGGTGTTATAAATGTTGTTACAAAAGATGGTTCTAACCAAAATTATCATGGGACTATTAATTTTTATACGGATCAGTTTGGTGTTGATAAATATGACCAAAAAACAATCCAGGGTGTATTTAATGTTGGTGGTCCTATCCCATTTACAAATAATACATTAACTTTTTTGGTTTATGGAGAAAGAAGAGCTAGCGATGGTTATCTTTACGGATTATCCTATCCCACCTGGTCTGATTCTAAAGGTTTGGATGTTGACCCTGTAACCAAATTACCTGCCGGAACTGGTGAAGAAGTTTCAATGGATAAGTCTGATTATATAAACGCATCAGCAAAATTAAAATGGACTCCTTCTTCAACAATAAGAATAACAGCTTTCGGAGGTTATTCAAATTTAAAAAGAGATTATTACGAGAATGAATTTAAGTATTATCAAGATGGAATGCCTCATCATGAATCAGAAGATTTATTCTTAAATCTTAATTGGACTCATACATTAAGTTCAAGTACATATTATACACTAGGTTTTGGCAGCCAAAACCATGACAGATTTTTAGGTGTTTTTGATAATTTAGCTAATTATGATATAAATACTGAGCTGTCGGAATCTAATAATTTTTGGTATTCGGGTGAAAACTGGAACCATCAAACGGAAGAATGGAGAACAAATAGTATAAGAGCTGTTTTAGTTAGTCAGGTAAATAAGGGCAACTTAATAAAAATTGGTGGTCAATATCGAGGTATAAATGTAAAGTTTACTTCCCTTAATCCTAGTGGTGCCCCATATACCTATTATATAAACTACGATTATGAACCCATTGAAATATCGGCATACATACAGGATAAAATGGAATTTTCTTCTCTTGGATTAATTATTAATCTTGGTGTAAGGTTTGATTCCTGGGATGTAGCTGCTCCTTATTCAACAAATATGGTTGATCTTAATGACTATGATAGTATGCAAGATTCCGAGGTTAAAACAGCGATTTCACCCAGACTTGGAATTTCATATCCTATATCAGATGTAGCAGCTTTCCACTTTGCTTACGGTCACTTTTATCAAATGCCTGCCTATAATCTTCTCTATGACTACCATCGCTGGTTGACTGATGAAAATGATGCTAATTGGAATAATTACCCTGAAAGAAGAGGGAAGATATACCGTGGAATTACAGAAGAGTGGCATATGTACCAGCCAAATACAAATATGGATCCTGAAAAAACAGTTGCATATGAGGCCGGTGTTCAGATAAAATTGTCAGAGAATGTGGGTTTAGATCTTACGGCATTTTACAGAGACATGAGTAACCTGGTTGGTCAAAGGTTTTTCGCGGAAGGTAATAATGGTAACGGGCTGGTAATTGCCGATAACTTCGATTATGGCAATTCAAAGGGTATTGAAG
>JBATTD010000790.1:0-3651 GCA_049670345.1 Ignavibacteriaceae bacterium | reverse complement strand
TGCTATTGAAAGATTAAGCGACATAGAAAGTATTAGTATATAAAAAAGGCAGCATTTAACCGCCTTCATTTAGAAAAAATATCAGCTAATCTTTAACTTCCACAACATAGGGAATTCCAAGTATTTCGATTTTAGCTAGTGCTGATGGTGTAACATAACCAATGATATAATCGTAAGCTGGTCCGCTAAAGTCGAAATTGAGTTTTAGGTTATATAAGTTCTGAACGTGTTCAGGATTACTCGCGGAAATTCTTATCTGTTTTTCTCCAATTCTCCACCCACCCTCTCCAAGTATCTGTGCGTTAAGTGATGAACATATCAGTAAAGAAAAAATAATAAAGTAGACCAGGGCAAATAATTTTTTCATTTTATTCCCTCTTATTAAACAGATTGCTTTCTTACTTTTATAAAAATACAAAAAAAGGGCCCGAATTAACCGGGTCAAATATTAATATAGAAATCACAACAATGCAGTTGATTTAAGATTATTGATTAACGTTTTAAGATTTCGATCCCTGTAGAATTATCCATTAGCGAACGCCCTCGTATTCTTTTTTAAACTCAGCCATACTTTTCGGATCACCTATTATAGTTAATCTATCGCCTTCCAAAATAACGGTGCTTCCTTTGGGGATAATTGTTTGTCCCTGTCTTCGCAGAATTGCAACCAAACAACCTTCAGGGAAATGAATTTCTTTTAACGGTTTATTAATTAAATTCTTCATAGCGGTCTCATTACTTACTACAATTGATAAACAGCGGTCTTCGTGAAGAAGTGCTTCTTTAATTTCCTGTTCATCTTTTGCTTCACGCCATTCTGATTCGAAAGATTCTTCTTCAACTCTTCCGGCAATTTGTGCTAATATTCTTAAGTGCTGCGTAGGGTCTGCTTCGGGACTAACCAAAAAATAAACTGCATGAACATCTTGTTCGTCTTCTTCAAAATCAGTTAAAGGGTTTTTAAATTTTATATGAATTCCTTCCTTACCTCTAACGATTACCATCTCCGCTTGTTTTAATCCGTTCAATCTTAAATGCGGAAGAGCAATATCATGAGTAACAGGAGTTGCGCCCATTCTTGTTCCTTCTAGAAATTGCTTTTCTATTTCTGCTGAAGATTTATCTACAAATTGAGATATCCATTTTGAAGCTTCTTTCACAATCTCTTCAAATTTCATTTTTTCTTTAAGATCAATGACCAAACTTCTTGTGACAATTTCATCAAACGGATCAGCTTCTCTTAAACCTTTTTCTTTTAAAATACCTCGGAGTTCTGTATCCAAACCATCATAACGTAAACGTCCTATTCGTTCGAACAAATGATAGATTGCCCCTGAACGCACAACTCTGCTTTTGCCGTAAAACCAATACCATGCAATACCTACAGTCATCAACCCAAGGCTGAATAATAAAGGCATTAAGCCCATCTCAACGATTAGGAAGAACGGAAGGACTACTCCTGATATTTGCATCCACGGATATAAGGGAGATTTAAAGCCGGGATCGTACGCTTCTATTTTACTTTCTCTAATAATTATTACCGCTAAGCAGATAAGCGCAAAAACCATCAACTGAAATGCGCTTGCAAGCTTGGCTATGCCGGTTGGGTCTAAAAGTAAAAGGATAACAACTATAGTTCCTACAGTTAACATAATTGCAAAGATTGGTGTGCTCCATTTGCTCATTTTTAAAAAATAGCGCGGAAGAAGATGATCACGGCTAAGAGCAAGTGGATATCTTGATGCACTTAGCATCCCGCCGTTTGCAACAGAGATGAATGCGAACAGTGCTGCAATTGAGAAAAAGATTAGTCCAACTTCGCCGAATAAATATTCCCCGGCAGTCGCTACAGGAGTTAAGTCGCCAACAAATCTTTCCCAGGGAATAACGCCTGTCATTACCATTGTACCTAATACGTAAATAATTAGTGCTGTACCGAGTGCTAAAAATATTCCGAGTGGTAAATTACGTTCTGGATTTTTAACTTCTTCGGATAAGCTTGCAATGTTTGTTAATCCCACGTAGCTTATATAAACTAATCCTGAAGCAGATAAAATTGATGACCATCCGGATGATAAAAAATTATCAAAGTGGGTTATGTTTATTTGCGGTAAACCACCGCCAATGAATATCAGCAAACAAAAAAGAAGTACGGCTACTAAAATAATCTGCAGTCTTCCACTCTTCTTCGAACCAAAAAGACTAAGCATTCCAAGAACAATTGCAATTGATACTGCAACAGGAACAATCTGAACCGAAGGAAAAAATAGTTTTATATAAGCACCCATTCCAATAAGAGCAAATGCCACTTTTAATACCAGAGCAGACCATGTACCAAATCCACCCACCGTTCCAACCATCGGACCCATTGTTCTATCTAAAAAATAATAAACCCCGCCGGCTCTTGGCATTGCAGTTGCCAATTCAATTATGGAAAACATTGCAGGCACCAATGGGATTACAGCAATAAGATATACCAGGGGAACAGCTGGACCTGCTTCAAGTGCAGCTAATCCCGGCAGAAGAAAAAAACCAGCACTCAGAGTTGTGCCTGTTGCAATAGCATAAACGTGAAACAGGTTTAGTTCTTTCTTAAGAGTCTTATGCCGTTTTTGATTCATAAAATAAATCTAAATAAAAAAATACTATTTTCTTAATTTGATTATCTTATTTTACTTGTAATATTCAATTAAAACTTTACGCCCATTTGAATTTTTGTAAAATCATCCCCGTCATATTTAACTATTAATTTTAGTTCCCTGAAACTTACTTCCGTTAAGAAAAATAACACATATCGACCATAAAACCTAAATAGTCGATATTTTTATGCACTCTACTTTAAGTGTAAATACTTAACTCTTTTATTGTCTTTGTATTACAGCATTTATATATTAAGATCATTAAAGCAATTATTAATTTATAAAGAGGTGATTCTTGAAGTCATTAAGCAAAATGATAATGTTTTTTGCTGTGATTGGATTAGTTGGTTTCACTATAGCTACGAATGATAAAGTATCTTCCGAAACTGCAGTTCTTACAGAAGAATTTGCACCTGTTCAGGAGGAGAGCATTATTAATACTTCAATTATCCGGTATATTGATCGTGGAACAATGAGAGCGTCTTGGTACGGTCCAAGGTTTCACGGAAGATTAACTGCTAACGGAGAGATCTATGATCAGAATGCCTATACTGCTGCTCATAAATCTTTAAGATTCGGGACTCTCCTTAGAATAACGAATCCAAGAACAAATAGATCTGTAATTGTTAGAATCAATGATCGCGGACCATACATCCCCGGTCGCCAGATTGATCTTTCAAAAGCTGTTGCCGAAGAACTTGATGTGATTAGCAATGGTGTTAAAAAACTAAAGATTGAAGAAATAGTTATCGAGGGAATTGATAATCCATTAGTTTCGCTGAACTGATTTTTTATCATCAACAGTGTTAGAAGCCCGACTCATTTGAGCCGGGCTTTTTTATTTTAAATTCTTGATAATTAACTTTGTTCTATGATTTATCTTAAGTGCGAATCAATACCCGGCTGGATTTACTCTGTTCTGAAAGATCGATACTCTTTATAGATTGATCATGCTTATTGTAAAAAAAAGAAGTCAAACAACGTCTAGATGAATTTTACTGAAATTGAAAGA
>JBATTD010000789.1:0-2773 GCA_049670345.1 Ignavibacteriaceae bacterium | reverse complement strand
TCGGTGTACAGTGTATAACTATCAGAACAACCACAGAAAGGCCTGTAACAGTTGAAATGGGAACAAATCAACTTGTGGGAGATGATTATGTTAAAACGGAGCAGGTTGCCCTGGAGGTTCTAAATGGGAAGAAAAAGCAAGGTAAAATTCCTGAGAAATGGGATGGTAAAACTGCTGAGAGACTTACTGAGATAATCTTACTTAAATTATTATAATATAATAAGTTATATTTATTTTGCTCAAGCTGAAGCTTGAGACTACAGATTAGATTGGATTACCAGCCTCCACCGCCACCGCCTCCACCGCCTCCGCCCGAAGATCCTCCACCGCCCCCGCCTGAACTTGAACCCGGTGCAGTTGATGACGAGGAAATTGTACTTGTTAAACTGCTCCCAATACTTGAGGAAAGAGCACTTGCTCCCAGCAATCCTGCTGTGGAACCAGAATACCAAACAGGAGAGTATCCATCACCACTCATTCCTGCTTTTTCAATTACAGATTCGAACTTTTCTCCCCATTCATTTTCTACATCTAAAGCAATGGCATACGGTAAAAACTTTTCGAATAATTCCGGTGTTCTTGCAGGTTCTTTTATGTTATTTAATCTATCTTGCTCTCCAACAGTTAAATACATTTTAAACCCTTCAATTTTATCCATTAGTTGTCTTCCCAATTTTGTAGGAGCTTTTAACAAATGGTAAAAAATAATATTAATTAAAGCGATCATCACTATTGCAATTACCATTAAAAAAGAACCTGTCAGAGAAAGAAAAAATAATCCTAATATCTGCCCCAGAACAAATGGAATAGAAAAAAGAGTGATGAATATAGCACTTCCTAAAGCTGCACCTTTAACTTTACCAGCTAAAACAGTACGCCAGGATTTAAATACTGTAAAAAGTAAAGCCGCTACACCACCGCTCCACATTACATTCCAAAACATAATAAATAATAATTCTTCATTACCCTGTATAGCACTGATGAATAAAAATAAAGCAGATATTATTATACCAATAACAAAGAATTTTTTATTTGTATAGAAATAATGCTTTTCAAAAGAATTTTGCAGCGATTTCTTTAATGCATTTATTGCACTTCGTATTGTGGCGTGATTATTTTGTTTTAATTCTAAAACAGATTTTCCATTTGTGCTTTTAAAGTTTAATGCCGATAAAAGTTTTTTTTCCCCCTTTGAAAGCTTCTTATCCAAAACTGCTTCATTTTTTATCAGCTTATAATCACCATTATCTTCTTTTAAAATCAATCTTCCGTTCACACATAAGTCGATTATTGCTGCGGTAAATGCTTTGTTATCAAAACCCATCTTATTTATAAACCTTACCGCTGCCGGAGACAAATTATCCGGTGGTTCAAATAAAGGAATTATTGTACCTGTTTCCGGGTCTTTCCCAACGCTTATCCATGCAATAAAATAATAAAGAAGTAATACAAAAGCACCAATCAATACAATAATACCGGCTTTATTATCGGATATAAGGTAGAGCATTTTATCTTCAAAACCTGGTTCAAGCACAAAACCCTTTGGCCATTGTACAACAACGGTTAAACCCTCTCTTGATAAAAGTTTACGTGTAGTTATAAATTTAATTGCTCCATTATTCAGTATTTCCGCCCTGTAATTTTTTTGAGTTGAACCTTCGTTACCGGTAAATGCTATAGGCGTGATATCATTTCTTTTAATCCCTTCAGGAAGGAATATCGTTGCACCTGCCCTCTCAATATCAAAATCCCATCCATTACCCGTTACATTCCAATATAGTTCATCATGTTCCTCGAAGTAACCAATTTGCCTGTCTGTTTTGTAAGTGATTGCATAAGTATAATCTCCCGGGTTTAGATAATATGAAGAACTGCCAAAGTAAACTCTTATACCATTCGACTGCCTTTCTGTATGATACGGTTCTCTAAGTCCATCTCTTAGCACTTCCTTAACTTCAAATAAAATCCTGATATTATTACCGTATTTATCTTTGTAGTCTGTCGGGAAATCTCTGTAAATACCTCTCTTTATTTTATTTCCCTCTGCGTGAACTTTTATTGTTTCAGTTACCAGCATCGAGCCATCTTCACTTATCTTAATTTTACTATCAAATGAGATAATTCTTTCCGTTTGTGCTTGAGCATATAGTAAAGAGGACGCAAATAATAAAAGCGTGAGTAATAATATGTTACGAATCATAATTCTACCTTTGGAGTTTTTCTTTCGGTGGCTAATGTTATTTCAAAGAAGTCTTCAGGTTTAAAGCCGAATAGGCCTGCAATGATTTTACCCGGGAATGATTCAACCCTTACGTTATAATTCCTAACCGTACCGTTATAATACCTGCGTGAATATTGTAATTGGTCTTCAATATCAGTTAGCTGGGATTGCAAATCTAAAAAGTTTACATTCGCTTTTAAATCAGGATAATCTTCTACAACCAAAAATAAATTCTTCAACATTCCTGAAATATCAGTTTCCACGGCAGCTTTGTCTTTTAAGTTTTGAACCTGTTCAGACTTACTTCTTTTCTCGGTTATTTCATTAAAAAGTTTTCTTTCGTAAGTGCTGTATCCTTTTACGGTTTCTACCAATCCCGGAATTAAATTATGTCTTCTTTTTAACTGAACATCGATTCCGCTCCATGCTTCTTTTATAAGATTTCTATCCCGAACATAAAGATTATAAGTTATTATAAACCAGAGAATAATTACAGCAGTAACTATTAACAATACTATTAACAAAATTTAAACCCTTTCCTCCTTAAGTAAT
>JBATTD010000788.1:0-3599 GCA_049670345.1 Ignavibacteriaceae bacterium | reverse complement strand
AGTTGGAACATAATCCTTCAAACTGATTTGCTTCTTTTGCATTAACACTAAAAGATTCTTCATTAACATGGTAAGAATCTTCAATATCTTTAGTTAGTGCATTACTGTAATCAATTCGATTTTCTACAGTATAAGCAGAATTGTCAAACAGTTCACAATACCATACTGGTTGATCATGGCGTTTGCGAAAAAAACAGTTAATAATGTTGTTACAGGTTAAACAAAGTCCTAACACACTGGCATATCTCATAATACCTACCTCTCAAAATTCTAAATGAAAAATGAGTTTTTTGAAATTTTTATATAATTAGTAAGAAGGTATAGTCAACAGATGTGCCAATGTTCGATTTATAGAAAGAAGATTAAATATTATTTAATTGTAATAGTGGTAAGCCTAATAAATACAAATACTTATGTAATGGGGATTAAATAGCCAAGACCGTAGCAGTCCAAGTGAAACTAAAATATAAAGTGGGGAAATATGAACCACCGGGGAATGTTTCCCCATTAACTTTAGCTGAAATAAGATTACTATTTTTTCATTTTCTCCCGTAGTGTTTTTCGATCAATTCCTAATATCCTTGCAGCCTTTGCTTTATTGCCTTCAACACTTGCTAACACATTGCGAATGTACTCAGCCTCTATCTCAGCCAGTGTGCGTGTAAAACCAGTATTCCTCAAAGCAGAAAAACGCATTAAGGAAGGAAGATCAGGGGCATCAATAAGATTACCCTCTTCCATTACTACAAGACGTTGAATTACATTTTCTAGTTCTCTAACGTTTCCGGGCCAATCATAATTTTTCAATACGTCTAAAGCTTTATCGGAAAATCGTGGTGACGATTTACTAAATTCCTTGGAATATTTATTAGCAAAGTTATTGGCCAATAACAAAATATCCTCACCTCTTTCTCTTAAAGGGGGAACATTAATATTAATAACGTTAAGACGAAAAAACAGATCTTCTCGGAAAGCATCTTTTTTTACTAAGCTTAACAAATCCTTATTAGTTGCTGCCAGTATTCTCACATCAACTTTTTGTGTTCGATTAGCTCCAACCATGCATACTTCTTTATCTTGCAGTACGCGTAATAATTTTACCTGCATAGACAGACTTGTTTCACTTGCCTCATCAAGAAATATTGTGCCGCCTTCAGCAGTTTGAAAAAATCCTGCACGTGATCCATCTGCACCGGTAAATGCACCTTTCACGTAACCAAAAAGTTCACTTTCGAGAAGACTCTCAGGAATACCGCCACAGTTTACAGGTACGAATGGAGCGGAAGATCGTTGACTGCTGTAATGTATCGCTCTTGCAACAAGTTCCTTACCAGTTCCACTTTCCCCTGTGATTAGGACATTGGCAGATGTAGATGAGACTTTAAAAATATCATTATAAACTTCCTGCATATTTTTTGATTCACCGATAAGACCATACAAAGTTTTTGTTTTTTTATTTATTTCATCATTTCCAGATCGATTTGCTTGAAGTTTATTTAGTGATCGTTTAACAGCAGATATAAGTTCTTCGTCTGTAAACGGTTTAGCAAGAAATTCTTCAGCCCCTGTTTTTACAGCTGTTACCGCTCCTTCGATTGTGGCGTAACCGGTAATCATCATTATTTCTGTATTTTTATAATTTTCCCGTACATGTCTTATTAAATCCAGCCCACTAATCTTTGGCATTTTTAGGTCAGTTATAACTAAGTCAATCGGATTCGATTTTAAAATGCTAATTGCGTCCCCAACGTCTGGCGCAGTAAAAACAACATATCCCTGCAAGGACAAATTTCTTTGAATTACTTCAAGAGTTTGTGGGGCATCATCCACAACTAAGATGTGTTCCTTTTTATTAAATTTAGTTTTCAAAAAGTTCTCCTCAATAATATTTAATTTTGGGTTATCGGCAATTTAATCTCGAATCGAGTACCCTTGTTTACTGAACTTTGTACTCTAATCTCTCCTTTATGGGCAGAAATTATTCCATGAACTACTGATAAGCCTAATCCTGTCCCTTCATTTATATCTTTTGTTGTGAAAAATGGAATGAATATTTTTTTTATCACATCATCTCTCATACCAATGCCAGTATCTTCTACTACTAAAATGACTTTATTATTAACAGCATTAGTTTTTATAGTAAGCTTCCCTCCTTGTGGCATTGCTTGAATCCCATTCACTACTAGATTGACTAGAACTTGATTAAGTTGTGTTCGATCACCATAAATTTCAGGTAAATCAGGTGAAAGTAAACGAACCAATTCAATTCCTTCCTTAGTACACCGGGCCTCAAAGAAATATAACCCATCTATTATTGTCTTATTAAGGTTGACCTTTTCTTTTTGAGAGGGAGCCTCCCGTGCAAATAGCAAAAGTTTTTTTATCACCTCACGGGCATTTAGAGATGCATCTACAATTGCATCAACATCTTTGCTTGCACTTTCCGGTAGTTCTTGGCATTTCTTTATAAGCTGTGCAAAACCAAGAATACTACCTAACGGTTCATTAAGTTCATGAGCCACACCTGCAGCAAGCTGTCCTATAGTAGCTAATCGATCAGCATGCCTGATTTGATTCTGGAGCTTCAACCTGTTCTCCTCAGTTTCTTTTTGTTCAACAATCAGAGCTATTTGCCTTGCGATGGCATCGATCAAATTTCTTTCCTCTCGTAGAAATGGACCTTCATCAAGCTTTGGCTTCTCCTCAGTATAGACAACTTCGACAAAACCCCGTTTTTTTCCATTTAATATGATATCCGCACTTTGCTTTTGTCCAGTTTGCTGAAAGCCGGGCGTTGAGAATACATTTCCATTTATAGATATTCTACTCATAGCTACTTCAGGATATTGCCAGGCGGGAGGAATAGATTCTACGATACCCTTTAAAATATCATTTATGGATGAATCCTGTCCCTCAGACACTTTTGCAATACTGTAAAGGCAGGTTAATTCTTTAACTCGTTCTCGTAGTGCTGCTTGATCCCGTTGATTTACAAGTGCAATTCCTAAGTTATTAGATAATCCCTCATACTGCCTAATATCATCTTCATTAAAATACTCTCTTTGTTTACTAATCAATAGTATACAACCAATAATATCATCTGAAAAAAAAAGAGGAACAAATGCCAAGGATTTACAACCTATTCTTGATTTCTGGCTATAATTTCTATCTTCTTTTTCTAATGCAGATTTCAAATTAGTTTCTTTATCTACATCACCTGTCCAAAAACTACCGTTAACTTTAAAATTCAGCAGACTTTTGTCGAATCGCCGCTCTATAATATCAATTTGTAATTGTTCGATAGGTGACTGCTTCTGAAATTTATTTTTCGCTTCTCTTTCATTGTTAATAAAACTGAATGCACTATATTGAACTGAGCTTTCATCATGTTGAGTAATTTTATAACTGGCATACTTGTCATGTTTTTTTATCATTATTTCAACTGCCTCACAGCCAGAAAATCTTAATAGCCTCTTCAGTATATCATGAAGAAAGTCAATTCTTGACGCGTCTCTATTCACTTGACCTAAAATCTCTTGCGATAAATTATTAAAATCTTCAGTTGATTTTTTTATTGCCAACTGTGATTACTCCTTATA
>JBATTD010000787.1:0-10180 GCA_049670345.1 Ignavibacteriaceae bacterium | reverse complement strand
GTCCTAACATTTCCGCATAAGTTGTTGAGGATTTAAGATCAATAAACATAAAAATTCTTTTTTCTTCCTTCGGATGATGATATTTACCAAGAATAAAGTTTAGCAATACTCCCTGTCCAAACTTATCACTTACATGAAGGATAAAAATTGAAAGACTACAGACAATACCCCAAAAGATTATAGTCATCACTACTCTTCCACTAAACAAAAATCCAAGGTACTGATCGAGAACATCTGCACCAAACATTGACTTGCCTAATTCTGCACTTGCTAAGTACAATCTTGCTATGGAAACGAAAAAAAGTATAAATAATATGTAGAATATTGTCTTAATTGAAATTGCTATACCCAATGGTTTCTTGCGTAGTAATCTGCCAAAGAATAATACTTCTAATGAACCAAGTATAGATGCACCAATGATAGTTACTAAAATGCCTGCAACAAGAATTCGAGGAAAGCTATAATATTCTCCTTCATATTCCGATTGGAATCCTAATAGAGTTGCCTCGTAGAAGACGATGAATATGGTAGCACAAACCCAAAAGATTATGAGGAAAAGTATTTTATAGAATTGTGTCTTTCTCATTAAAAGAATAAAAAAATGTGTTCCAAAACTGCCTGAGTCAGTTTCAGTAAAAATCCATTTAATTCTCCTATCTAAATTGTTAATTCATTTTGTTAGAAGCAATGAAAGGTTAATGATTGGCAAGTAAAAAAAACCCTGCCCTATGATGCTTGGGGGAAACATCATAGAGGGGGATGGCAGGGGCTTACCTCTTTCGAGGTAAAATCGAACTACTTATCTTCTGTTTTTTTAGAGCGAAAGAAACTGAACACTAAAAGTTGAGTTGGGCAAATACCGGTAACAGCTGCAAATATAAGTCCAGCAGGCGGTACGTACAGAAGCCAATGAACATTTGAAAAGCCTGTTAGATATATACCCAGCCAGATTATAATACCAAAGAGAGCAAACCAAACTCTCATTTCTGATGATGCACGTTGCATATATTTTACTCCTAAGTTTTAATGTTATTACAAAATTAAATATTTCTTAACATATAAAAAACCCGCGCCTAGTTATTAATAAGGAGCCGGGATATGGGAATAATTGCTGATCATTTTAGAGTGATTATCAATGATAATAATTTTTGCTAAAGGTTTTTCACTCCATATACTTTTGAGTGCCCTGCCCAGCCGGGACACCATGTACGATGCCATCGCATTAGCTTTTCAAAGGACGAACCTTGCTTTTTGTTTGCATAAGCGCATATCCCGCAATGATGGCACAAACCTGCCCATGATTTAGTTATTATTCCGAATTGATCATTTTTTTGCGAATTTTTTTCAATAGGTTCCATTTTACTTCCCTCCGTTTCAGTTAATTATTTCTTAATAAATTATACTCGATTAATAATCAGAATAATGTCCCGTTTAATTAGGCACAATATTTATATTCCTTTCTTCCACGCTGAAAATCCCAACAGCATGTTTTTTCCCTTTCAGATGTGTTATTCCCTCTGATTCGAAGCAATACTTTTTATCCAATTCTTTATCGTTTAAAATGCTTAGCAAATCCGCTGATACAATCAACTTTTTTTCACGTTCGTTGCAAACTGATTGAATCCTTGCCGCAGTGTTAACAGTATCGCCATGATAGGCAAGCTCTTCCTTTGCACCTCCTATTTCTGTAATAATAACATCGCCATAATGGCAGCCAGCTTTGAATTCAGGTATCAACCCATATGTGTTGGCATAGTAGTCTTTTTTCTTTTTAATAGCCCTGTCAAAGTCAAAGAATGTTTGAATGCAGTTGTTGTTTTTTATCCCCTTATCAATTTCCCAGGTTAATATTACTTCATCGCCAACATATTGATATACTTTGGCACACCGGTTATATACTATATCAGTTAAATCGTAAAAGCAATCTTGAATAAGGTGACTGTATTTAATATGACCATACTCTTCAGCATAAGATGTTGAAGATTTTAAATCCATGAACATAAATATCCGTACTTCCTCTTTTGGGGTGTGAAATCTGCCAAGTAAGAAATTTACCAGTACACCCTGTCCGAAATAATCATTTATATGAATTATAAAAATTCCTGACAACACAGCGAGACCCCAGAAAACCATCATCATTATCAACCCTGGACTGGATAGATATTTAAGGTATAAAGCAATAACGTCGGGGTGAAATATTGATTTATCAAGATTTAAACTATCAGTAACTAAAACAGCTATGGAAGAAAACACAAATATGCTGATTAAATAGAATGAGGTTTTAAATAATAAAGTAGTTCCAAAGGGTTTTCTGCGGAGCAACTTTGTGAAGTATAAAATTTCAAATGATGCAATTGCTGTTGATGGTAAAATTGTACCAAGTATAGCAACGACCAGGCTTATCAGGAAATTATACGGCCTGCCGATAGGTGCATAGGTAACTAAAATTGCTGCTTCAAAACAGATATAGAATATAGCAGCAAACACCCAGTAGCTAACTAAGAATGTGATTTTATATAATTGTGTTTTTCTCAACCTGATATTTTTTAAGATTTTTTTCTAAAAAACTATGCCTGTGAGTGCTGTACTTTAGGTAATTCTTTTTTATAAATTCTAAACCTAACAGCAATATTCTAAACCTACCAAATGAGAGTGCCCTGGCATTAAAAATGGTAGTCCGGAGTATTTCAAAATTATCTAACTTATGTTTTCCGTTAAAAATGTTATACTCAACCTTTACGATTTTATCCATCGTCCTTTCGTAAAGTGATACCAATAAATTCAAAATGAACTGGCAATCAGAATCAAGTTTATTGTATAGTTTATAAACCGATGCTCTACCCGCTTCTCCGAAAGTCCTTGCACGCTGAATCTGATGCTCCATTAACTGTTGAAAATTTGTATTGATTGATTTAGTGCTTTTGAAATTCCAGAGATCATTTTCCGAGATCGAAAATCTATGTAAATCCTCAACTGGAAGATAAATCAGTCCACTTTCCTCCAGCTCTAAATCAACGGAAATATCTCTTAAAATGTGAGTTAAGTAACAGAAAATTGCAAGATCTTTAGCGTAGATGTAGGGATCGGCAGCATTAACTAAGCAATCATACTTATTACCATCTGATTGAGCGGCAAGTACACTTATGAAAACTGTTGCCGGTGCAATAGCAGCACCTTCTGTGTAATTCAGAAATTCTTTAAAAGTACAAAACCTGGAATATTCAATATCCCATCTCATAGCCCCGGCAAGTTTAGTCCACGGAGAAAGTTGAATATTAAAGGTTTTGAAAGTATCTGATAACGCCCGAAGAATTGGGTTCTCAAATCTCTTTCCATTATAACAGTCAGTTATCATATCCTCCCATTTGTTTATTTCCCCCAGATAAAAAATCTTTTCATCACAATTGAGCTTAGTTCTGTTTTTAATACCATCAACAAAATCGTCAAGTATTCTCATTGATGCATAAGTTGAACAAAAGGCTTTAAATTTATTTTTATCTTCAAAGAAACCGGTTACATAATAAAGAAAAGGATTTTTTTGCTTTGCGATATTTTCGCAAAATGTATAGGCAGAGCCAAGACTTTCGTTATTATTTTTTCCCCAATCAATAGCATGCATCGTGGTTTACACAGATAAATTAATGTTCGGTTAATAACCTATTCTTCGTTCAATATACTTTAATAAACTCATTGTATTCTTCCTTCAAATCGCAGGATAATTCATTTTGTTCATTCTGGTAAAGACTGCAGTTGCTCTCAAGCTTTTTTCTTAACTGAGCCCTTGCTCTATGTAACCTGATTTTGACTGTATCCAGAGTAATATTTAGTATATCGGCAATTTCATGATTTTTCAACTCTTCCAGTTCACTTAGAATCACAACAGATTTATAATTCTCCGGAAGGCTTTCGATAAAGTTCCTTATGCAGGAGTTCATTTCTTTCCTGATATATTGCTGGTCTGTTAATTCAGTCTTTTCACCCGTAAACTGATCTTTGTCCTCAATATCAAGATCATTTTCCTGTTCGGCTTCGGGTGATGTGGTGTCATTAACTTTATATTTAAATGATGGACTTGCGCATCCTGTCAACAGCAGTATTGGTTGCTATCCGGTAAATCCAGGTAGATAGTTTTGATTCACCCCGAAAGTTTTTCAATCCGCTTTCAACTTTAATAAAGACTTCCTGGGAAAGATCCTCGGCTTCGTATCTGCCTGTTAAACGGGTTAAGTATCGTAGAATTTTCGGTTGGTACTCTTTAAATATCCGATTAAATTCCAATTCATCTGATTTCATAATATTCTCGCCCTAAATTATTATAAATAATATGGCCATCATAGTAGAGAAATATCCAGGCTGCCAAAAAACAATATAAGAAAAATTACGCAAACCGAGTATTGCAGAGAAAAGTCTTGTCGAATATTTTTCTTTCTGCTCAATTCAAACAGCAACTATTTTCGATTAACATCTCAGACTTAATGAGCAAATTTAAATGTTTTTTTTGACGCCTGCGCAGCCACTGTCTTCTGATTTGCTGTTCTTATTTTTCATCATTTCCTTCATCATTGAGCGGCAATCAGAGGAATCTGTTTCTGGGTCTCCACAGAAATCCCGCATCATTTTGAACATTCCTTGTGTTTCTTCAGAAGAAAAATCGCAGCATCCGCCCTGCGATTTCTCTTCTTCATTTGTCTTTTGTGTTTTCTCTTCCTTTTCCATTTTACTTTCTCCTTTATAGTTTTTAATGTATCTATTAGCGTAGACGGAGTTGGGGAGTAAAAGGATACACCTGAATATAGAGTTTGTTTCAGAATTAATATTTGTCATGCTGAACTTGCCTGCTGAACATTCGGCAAGCAGGTTTATTTCAGCATCTGAAATTAATTAGTTTTGAGACCCTGAAACAAGCCTGCCTATTGGTCAGACAGGTTCTGGGTGACATTTTTAGGCTGTACAACAGACTCTATAGTCGCCCAACATTTTAGCTTTTGTTCGATCGAAGGGTTTTTTTCAAAACAAATCGTTTTGCTTAAATAATAAGATTACCGTATATCCATAAACAAACCATTGTCAAAATATTTGTTTGATAAAGCAATTTCAGTTTATTATGTTAAACATGTATTAATTCTGATTAACAAATCTTTATATAATTATAAGGGCAGAGATTATGAAGGATAAATCCAAACCAAACGAATTTACCCGCCGGAAATTTATCAAGGGAGTGAGTACCGGTTTAGCAGCTTCTTATGCATACTCTCCCGGGATAGCTAAAATCACAAAAAAAATTGAGAAGGAAACCGAAGACTTCATCGAAGGGAAGCAACTACTCACTTTGACTGTAAACGACAGCCCTGTTAAGTTAATGATCAGACCCGAAACTACTTTGGTGGAACTTATACGGGATCATCTTGAATTGACAGGTACTAAAATAGGATGCAACCAGGGTGAATGCGGTAGTTGTACGGTTGTTGTTAATGGCAAAGCTGTCTATTCTTGTCACATTCTTGCTTTGGATGTTGCCGGGAAAAATGTTGTAACGGTTGAAGGACTAATGAAAGGGGAGGAACTTCATCCAATCCAGGAAGCATTCATTGAACACGACGGTTTACAGTGTGGATATTGTACTCCGGGACAAATTATGGCAGCACAAGCATTATTAATGATAAATCCAAAACCGGGTAAAGAAGAAATAATTGAAGGAATGTCAGGTAACATTTGCAGATGTGCAGCTTATCCAAACATTATAAAATCAGTTGTAGCTGCTGCAGAAAATAATTAAGCTAAAATTTTTAATGAATTGTAAGCAGGAGAAGTGATGCCTCGTAAAATAATTAAATCCAGATACTTTGTTGAGGATGATGCTGTTGAAACTGTTAGTGAAGTTTCAACCGATAAACTTGACGATTGGCCATCGAATGAAAACCTGAAATATGTTGGGAAACAAATATCCCGCAAAGATGGGTATGATAAAGTTAGCGGTACGGCAGTTTATACATCGGATAAAATCTTACCCAATATGACCCATGCTAAGATCCTTCGTTGCCCGTTGCCTCATGCCAAAATAAAAAAGATTAATACAAAGAAAGCTGAAGACCTAGCGGGAGTCCTCTCTATAATTACACATGAAAACACTAAACAAATTCCCTGGTACTACGGAACAAGTTTTTTATTCGATCCAAATTTGAGATATCAGGGGGATGAAGTTGCATGTGTTGCTGCGGAATCGGAATACATTGCTAACCAGGCTCTTAAGTTAATTGAGGTTGAATATGAAGAATTACCATTTGAGTTAATTTCTGAAAAAGCAATGAAACCCGATGCTACGCAAATACATGAATGGGGAAATATTATCAGGGGAAAACCTTTTACAGACAGCCGTGGAGATATTGAAAAAGGATTTACTGAAGCAGATGCAATTGTTGAAGATAAGTTCACAACCGAGGTTGTTGTTCATAATCCAATGGAATATCATTGCAGCGTTGTTAGCTGGGATGGAAACAAATTGACTGTATGGGATTCAACACAAAATGTTTTCGGCGTACGTGATGAAGTCTCTGCAAGTTTGGGAATTCCTGAGAGTGATATACGTATAATAAAAAAGTATATGGGGGGAGGATTTGGCAGCAAGTTAAGTTGTGGCAAATATACTGTTATGGCAGCATTGCTTGCTAAAAATATTGGTCGGCCGGTAAAGATAACAATGGATAGAAAGGAAATGAATCTTGCAGTCGGCAACAGACCTGATTCTTTTCAAAGACTTAAAGTAGGAGCAAAGAAAGACGGTACTCTTGTTGCGATGGATCATTATGCGTATGGAACTGTTGGGGCATATCCATACGGTGCCGGTTGCAGCTGGCCGTTCCGTACACTTTATAAATGTGAAAACATAAATGTTGAAGAGTATAGTGTTGTAACAAATGCAGGCAAAGCATGCGCAATGAGAGCACCGGGGCATGTGCAGGGCATATTTGGTTTTGAGCAGATTATTGATGAAGCGGCAGAGAAGATAGGAATGGATCCGCTGGAGTTTCGACTGAAAAATTATACTGAGGTTGATCCTGTTTCTAACCTTCCCTACACAAGCAAAAAGTTGAAAGAGGCATACGAAAAAGGTGCTGATGCAATCGGTTGGGACAGGAGAAAAGAACCGGCGGGTTCTGATAATGGGAACCTCAAACGAGGAATAGGAATGGCTTCACAAATTTGGTGGGGAGGAGGAGGTCCCCCTTCTTTTGCAACTCTAAAATTGAATGGAGACGAAAGCTTACACATACTTTCCGGCACGCAGGACATTGGGACAGGCACTTATACAGCACTCGCAGTTGTTGCCGCAGAGGTTCTTGATATCCCTATTGAAAGGATTACAGTTACTTTAGGAGACACGGATTCTTGTCCTGTAGCAACAGTAAGTGGTGGTAGTTTAACGATACCCTCCGTTACACCAGCTGTACGTGATGCGGCTGAGAAAATAAAAAATAAACTAATCTCAGGTGCGGCGGCGGTTTTAGAGGTCCCGGAAGAAGAAATAATTTATGTCGAACGTGTAATGAAAGTAAAAGATGATGAATCAAAAAAAATATCGATTACAGAATTATTACAGAAAATGGGTGAGCGGCAGTTAGTGGCCACCGGTGCGCGTAACGCTAACCCGGAAGGTTATGAGATTAAAACATTTGGTGCACAGTTTGCTGAAGTTGAAGTTGATACTGAAACCGGTAAAGTCAGGGTTATCAAAGTTGTTGCTGCGCATGATGTGGGCCGGGTAGTAAACTGGAAAACTTTGGAAAATCAATTTCACGGTGGAGTTATCCAGGGGATAGGTTTTGCTTTGCTGGAAGAGAGAGTAATGGATAAGGATACCGGGAAGTTATTAACCTCCAATATTCATGACTATAAACTTCCAACGATAAAAGACATACCGGAAATAGAAGTTATAAGTGTAAATGACGGAGACCCGTTGATCAGCAATACAGGTGCCAAAGGATGCGGAGAACCTGCACACATTCCAACCGCCGGTGCCATAGCAAATTCAATATATAATGCAATTGGAGTTAGAATAAAGAGTGCTCCGATGACACCGGATAAAGTTTTAATGGCTTTGCGAAATAAAAATTAATAGAACGGAGATTTTGAGATGCAGACATTTAAATATGTTCAACCAAAAAGCTTGAGCGATGCGGCAAGCCTTTCAGAAAAGGAAGGAGATGCTGCGGTTTTATTTGCAGGTGGAACAGATGTACTCGGGTTAATGAAAAACGATATCATCTCTCCGTCAAAAGTTATTAATTTGAAATCGATTCCCGGATTAGATAAGATAGAGTATACTGATGGAGCAGGATTAAAAATTGGTGCGTTAACTACAGTAAATGAAATTGCAGAACATCCGGTTATAATGAAAAAATTTACAGTGCTCTCTGAAGCTGTAAAAGAAGTTGCTTCACCCCAACTTAGAAATGTTGGAACAATTGGCGGGAATATTTGTCAGCGTCCACGCTGCTGGTATTTTAGAGAAGATTTTGATTGCATTAGAAAGGGTGGCGATATTTGTTATGCTATAGGAGGGGAAAATAAATATCATTGTATAGTTGGCGGAGGACCATGTTATATTGTGCATCCATCTGATATCGCCGTTGCACTGGTTGCGTTGAATGCCGAGTTTACAATTACAAATGGGAAGGACTCCAGAAAAGTTTTAGCAGATAAATTTTTTGTATTACCAGAACAGAACTCTCTTCAGGAAAACATATTAAAACCGGGTGAGATATTGACGGAGATTTTTATTCCTGAACTTCCTTCCGCTGCAAGCAGCAGATATATAAAATTTACTGAGAGAAATGTTTGGGATTTTGCAATCGTAAGTGTAGCAGTAAATGTAATCAAGAGCGGTAATAAAAAAATAAACTCAGCAAAAATTGTATTTGGTGGAGTTGCGCCTATACCCTGGATAGATGAAGATCTGAATAGTATGTTAATCGGAATGGAATTATCAGACGAATCAATTGAAGCTGCAGCCGCCAATACACTGATGGATGCAGAACCGATGGGAAAAAATGATTACAAAATCCCTTTGGCCAGAAATCTTGTAAAGAAGGTATTGAAAGATATACGGGGGTAATTAAGTGCGAATGGTTATACACTCATAAAAAACCCCCGCCTATTTATTAAGCAGGGGTAGGGGAAAATGTAACATTTTAATGGAATTCTACTTCACAACATTATCTTCAGCAAAAGTTTGTGAGATTACAATTATATGTCTATTATCATATCAGGTATATAATTAACTAATTTGAAATTTACATATCTGTAATTATCAGCTATTAGCGGTATTACAGGGAACTAAATAATTTCTAACTAATAACAACTTTAGGAGATTTGTTATGAATAGACTATTTCATCAAACGAAGAATATAATTACAGTATGCATTACTGTACTTGTACTCTCAACACCCCTGCTTGCGCAGGAAAGCGAATCTGATAGCTGGACAAAGGCTCAAGCAGAAATGAAAGCAATGTTTGGGAAGGTCCCAGCAATGTTTACAAATTTGCCGGTTCATATGCGTGTCAGCGCCTGGGAGTGGTTTAAAGCATCGAGTAATCCAGATGCACCCATTCCACCAAAATATGCCCAACTCATTGGGCTTGCAGTGTCATCCCAGATTCCTTGTGAATATTGTGTATATGTACACACTAAACAGGCAAAAATGTACGGTGCCACCGACGAAGAAATCCGCGATGCTGTAATGCAAGCAGCTGTAGTGCGTCATTGGAGTACTATCATTAATGGAAATCCTCCAAGTGATTTTGAATCATTCAAAGCTGAGTGGGATAGTATGTTCGATTTTGTTAAAGCCCATAGTAAATAATATAGGGGGCTTTTGCCCCCTTTTATTTTTTATTAGCAATTTCTCGCTTAAAATTATATTTCACTTGGAGGTTCGTAAATGCGAAGACTTGTCATAATCTTGGGTTCTATATTTATTTTGAATTTATCTTTTTACTCGTGCAAATCAATAGCTACCAAATCCTCTAATCTCAAAGTATATGTTTTAGATGGAGGTTCTCTAATACTTAATAATTCTCTCGACTGGTTTACATATGGAGATGAATACAATGATTACCCTAGTAAAACCCTTGCCAATTCAATATTCCTTATCGAGCATCCCAACGGAAGACTCATTTGGGA
>JBATTD010000786.1:0-2616 GCA_049670345.1 Ignavibacteriaceae bacterium | reverse complement strand
TAAAAAATTATGAAAGTTATTTGTGCCGTCAAAAATTTTTAATTAACATTCTGCGGAACAAAAGCCGGTGCCAGATAGGTTATTTACTAAATTTTTAAGCAGACAACGGAAAATTACGTTTTATTTGATTAATGGACAAACGGCGGAAAAGGATACACTTATTCAGCATAACATCAATATAATTATTAATTCCAGGTATCTTTTAATTCTAAAAGTTCATTAACTGCTTCTTCAACAATCTGCCGGGGCATTCCAAAATATTTTTCAGCAGCAGCAGCAATCTCATCTCGCTGAATGCCTTGTGTTGTTACTTTATTCCTGTCTGTTCTGATCAAAGTAAGGTTACGTAGAACAATAGAACCGTTTTCGTAAAACTTTGCTATCATAACAGCATTCATAAATGTTGCATCATTACGGTAGGAGTCTTCAATCACATTCCGGAACTCATCGATTTTGCGCGATTGTGGTTTAGCAGTGTACCCATGTTTTAATTCGCCTTTGTAGTATTGCTCCAATTTTGAGTTCCCCGAATCATACTGCGGATTGAGAATATACTTCTCATTGCCGAAGGTAATAACAAAATTTTCATTTAAATCTCGCGGCAGCGGTTCAGTAAAAGGTGCGGCATATCCTACATCAACAATAAAATCCCGTCCTCCGATTTTAACCATGCTTACAATGTGCACGTCTGGATTTTTCATGTCTGCCCCGCAGAGTTTTACGTCATAACCAAGATACTTTAGCAACAGATAAAGATAGTAATTGTTGGAATAGCATGTACCCCCGAAGTTGAATTTTTCAATTCCATCCAGGTATAGAGAAAGATCCGGAATATTTTTCAGCCCCTGTTTTTTATAAAGCAATTTGGAAATATTTTCAAATGGAACTTTGGTGAGATGAGCTATTACAATTTCATAAAGTGCAGTAATGGATGGTTCCTTCCGCCCGGAGCCAAGAATATTTAGATATCTGTCAAACAAAGTTTCTTTGTAAACCATTCAGATACCGGTTAATAATTACATGGTGGAAATGTCAGCAATTCACATTGCCAGCTTTGAGCCAAGATAATAGGGCCATACCAGCAGTGCAAGAAATCCTTTCCAGAAAGTCAGTTTTACAAACCCGATTGTAAACAGCCAGCCAATAAACCATACAGGACCCATTATACCAACCACTTCTACTTTACCTTTAAGTTTACTCATCGTTCCTCCTTAGTAATATATTGATTTAGTAATGACAAAATTAAATAAAATGTGATTTATATGTTTTATCTTTTCCCCGATTAACTCTGTCCTGACGCACGAAATTTTACGCAAATGATCCAGGGGCAGAACCGGTAAAAAGTAATCCGGGATTTTAATTCTTTTAAAAATAAAAAAGCGCCATTGAGGCGCTCTTCAAAACTTAACACTAGAATATTTTTTTAATCTCGCGCTTTAGCTTCATTAACTACGATCTTTCTCCCGTCTATTTCCGAATCGTTTAATGCACTCATAGCTTTTTGAGCATCTTCGGAACTCTCCATTTCAACAAATCCGAATCCTCTTGATCTACCCGTAGAACGGTCTGTAACTACTTTGGCAGAAACAATGGTTCCGTGCGGTTCAAATGTTTCTTTTAATTTTTGATCGTCAATCGACCAGGGGAGAGAACCCACAAATAACTTAGTACTCACTTAAGAACCTCTAAAAAATGATTAATAAAAAACCGGTCTATTCCCAGCGAGTACAAATGTAAAAATAATATTAACAATTACCTAACTAAATGTTAATAAAGCACGGATTCTAATTTTCGGTATCCAGAATTGTTTCTATGTTACAAATAAAAGTCACAAGTTAATTTAAAGACACATATTGCTAATCTGTGCTACAGGGATAATCATTTTATTTTGTATCGTTGATTTTTATTTCATCGCCTACAATAACCTTACCGGTTCCTTCTGCAACCAGGTTCATCCCGAACATAACTTTACCGTCTATCTTTCTGAATTTTGAAAGAGTAAGTAACGGTTCGTGAGCCCGCTCTGCAGTTTCCTGGTTTGTTGTTGTGATAACGCAACGGGCACAGGGTTTTACAGCAACAAACTTAACATCACCGATTTTAAATTCTTTCCAACCGTCTTCTTCGAATGGTTCTCCCCCGGTAAAAACAAAATTTGTGCGGAACCGATTCATTGGTAGAGGTTTTTGTAATTTTGAATTAAGATCGTCGAGTGAAGACCGGCCGATAATTAAAAACGGATAACCATCTGCAAAACCAACAATCTTATTTAATGCAAACTCTGGATTAACTGTGCGCCGTGTTGAGTCGGGCATATAAACCAGGCAGCATTTAAAACCGATTGCTTCCGTAAACCAATTGTTAACATCGATGTTGTATTTTAGTGCGGTAACATTGTCTTTCCATATTTGTACGTTTACTTCTTCGTCATCATAAGGCATAGGGTGGATGGTTAGTGGAGAAAGTTTATTCTTCTTGTGTTTAATTGTGAGGAGCTCATTAGTAATTTCAACCCTTAGTAAAGCCATATTGGGATGCAGTCTTTGGGTAATAAAATTATTTTGTTCATCAACAAGCATCCATCGGCGGTCGTATTGCATACCCCTCTCTTCAACT
>JBATTD010000785.1:0-7272 GCA_049670345.1 Ignavibacteriaceae bacterium | reverse complement strand
GGCTTACCATGTTTTATATATATTTTACCTCTATCTGTTGATAATCCGTTATTTTTACTAATTCCACGAAATTCTAATGCTGCATAATCTATCCTGGAATAATATTCTTCCATTAACTCATTATATTCAGTTTCGGGAGTTGGATCGTATTGTTTCCAAAATTCGTGAAGTACTTTTTGATAATCATCTTCGTCCTCATCAAGCAGATTTGATACTATTTCTTCTTCTTCGATATATTTTAACATTTCTATGGCAAATTCAGGTTGCTGCAATGAAATTGGTTTATTCAGCCAGGCAACTCTTATCGGAAAATCATGTTCCTCTCCATCTTGATTAAGCTTAACGGTTGCAATCAATATTCCCTCGTGCAAATATTTGCTAAAGTTACGAAGAATGAAATTCTTAGTTATTAATACATTATTACTCTGCCAAACAAAAAGTTTATCATTACATTCCAACACAGATATTTTAGTAATGTAGGATTCGCTTAGTGTTTGTGTATAAGGTACTTCATCATTATTCTTCAACTCAATTGATATCTGCTCTATAGTTGTATCCGCAACTGGTATCACTAACTGATAATCTTGTGAACTAAAAGGGATGCCCCCTCCCTGATTAACAACTAAAGGCAGATTTTTACCGTTGCAATTACTTTCAGCAAAGTTAATAACTACAGGTGTGAATATTCCTGATTCGAGGTAACTCATTCCATTTATTTTTACAGGAGCTAATCTTAGCTCCTTATGGGAATTAAGATCAGTCACCACACCTTTTACAACATACTCAACTGCTTCAATATCAAATTTAATAATTCCCTCAATTGCAACAGATTTGCTTTGGGTTATATCAAAATCAGTAACAGTTATTTTCTTATCTTTAAAATTCCTTTCTACTAACTCCTCATCTTTCATCACTTCCACTAATACTCTTACTGAAGCATTAAATGAATCCCCGTCTTTTTCAAAGATAACCTGATTGTAAGGAATGCGATAAAGATAGGAAACTGAAATTTCTGTACTGGATTTTGGTATTAACTGAACTGTTGCATTTAATTGATGGAAGTTTCGGAAGCTCTTGGGACGGTTTCCTCTTTGCTGGCTGTACAGGACTGTTGTTAATAACAGAATGATTAAAAATAACTTTTGCATTTGCGACTTTTTTTAGCTTAAATATCCCACTGTTTAAATTAGAAATCAATGTTATTTGAGAGGGATAACTTTTCCGGTACTAATCTTTATTACTGAATAATTCGAGTTTATGATTTAAGTCCAAACGTGTTTTTCCTATAAGTACTAATTTGATTTATAAATGTTAGATGATCAAAGTATTCAATGTTAATCATATCAGATATTGAAAATCAGTTATTCATATTATTGATGAATTCTTTGTTATTTTTTGTTCCTCTCATCTTATCTAACAGAAATTCCATAGCTTCAATCGGATTTAAACCGCTTAGTATTTTTCTCAAAATCCATAATTTAGCCAGATCATCCTCTTTAATCAACAGTTCTTCTTTACGTGTTCCAGAGCGATTAACATCCATTGCAGGGAAAATTCTTCTATCACTAAGATTGCGATCAAGAACAAGTTCCATATTACCGGTTCCTTTAAACTCTTCAAAAATAACATCATCCATTCTGCTTCCGGTATCAATTAGTGCAGTTGCAATAATTGTCAAACTTCCGCCGTCTTCTATATTACGAGCCGCACCGAAAAATCGTTTTGGTTTATGAAGTGCATTTGAATCCACACCACCGGAAAGAATTCTTCCGCTATGAGGTACAACAATATTATATGCACGTGCAAGTCTTGTAATACTATCCAATAAAATAACCACATCTTCGTTTGCCTCAACTAATCTCTTTGCTTTTTCAATAACCATATTAGCTACCTGAACATGCCGTTCCGCCGGTTCATCGAATGTAGAGCTTATAACTTCACCTTGCACTGAACGTTCCATATCAGTTACCTCTTCAGGTCTTTCATCAATTAAGAGGACAATAATTTTTACTTCGGGATTATTTCTTGCAACGGAATTTGCAATTTTTTGCATTAGGATAGTTTTACCTGTTTTAGGAGGAGAAACTATGAGACCTCTTTGTCCCTTTCCGATTGGAGCCAGCAAATCCATCACGCGCATAGAGTATTCACCCGGAGCAGATTCCAAATCTAATTTTTTGGTTGGATAAACAGGTGTGAGATTATCAAAGAGAGTTCTGCCTCTAACCTTATTTGGTTCGATGCCGTTTACCGCTTCTACTCTCAGCAGTGCAAAAAATCTTTCACCTTCTTTTGGCGGACGAACCTGCCCGGAGACGAAATCTCCTGTTCTTAAGCTGAACTTTTTAATTTGTGAAGGCGAGACATAAATATCATCTGGAGACGGTAAATAATTATAATCGGCTGATCTTAAAAAGCCATATCCATCAGGCAAAACTTCAAGTACACCTTTCGAAAAGGTTAAACCGTCTTTTGCAGTTTGAGCTTCAAGAATTTTGAATATTAAATCTTGTTTTCGAAGATCACTGAATCCCTCGATATTCAAATCTTTGGCTAATTCATTTAATTCAACAATTTTCTTTGATTTAAGTGTGGAAATGTCCATTGGCATGTTTTTACCCTGTAGCAGTTTTATAAGAATGTGTATAAAGTTTTTTAATAATTTTTAACTAGTAAAGTTTAAATCTGATAAGTTTTTCGGGGTTAATAATTTTTCTATAATCATGTTAATGTACTGAAAGGAACAAGTGGTACATCGAAACTTAAGTCAAATTGATTGAAATGTCAAGTAACTTTATAATATCAAACTTTTTTTAACTTCGCCTACTAAATACATACTGCCTAAAACAACAAGGCAGTTTTCCTTATTTCCTTTCAAATATTCATTAATGTAATCTAGTGCATCAAACTCTTCAAATGCTGTTATACCAATATCATCGCAAATTTTCTTCAGATCTTTAATTGTAGCAGAGCGTTCGTACATAATTTCGGTAAGATGAATTTCATCGAAAGATTTATTTAATTCGATGAGCATTGATCCTATGGCTTTATCTTTCATTGCACCAAAAAGAACAATCTTCGTGCCGTAATTATCTGAATCTTTATTGAATTCGGATAAAAATTGCTCAATTCCAGTAATATTGTGTGCTGAATCCAAAATTACATCAGGTTTATTGTGAACGAATTCATACCTGCCTTCTATTTTTGTATTTGATATAACATTACTAATTCCTCTAAGTATATTTATTTTGTCTTCACACAATAATGATTTGATTGTAACCAAAGCTGCAAGCGCTGCGTTATAAATTTGAAATCTGCCTTTCAGAGGCACATTCCATTCATCAAGTTCAATTTCTTCAGTGTACAGTTCTATTACATCATCCTTTTCATTTATGTATTCATCTAAGCGGAAGAGTTCACAATTTTCTTCTTTACATTTTTGCTCAACAACAGCATCTGCTTCTTTAGGAAGAATTGCTGTAAATACTCTTGTTTCCTTTTTAATTATTGCTGCCTTTTCCTGTGCAATTCCGGAAATCTTATTACTCAATACGTGTGTATGTTCCAAACTGATTGAAGTAATTACAACCGCTAATGGATTGATAACATTTGTAGCATCAAGCCGTCCTCCCAATCCAGTTTCTATAATTGCATAATCAACTTCATTGTTATAAAAATATTCGAATGCGATTGCCGTGGTTACTTCAAAAAAAGTGAGTTTGTGCTCAATAATATAATACCAGTGAATAGTAATAAATTCAGCAACTGATTTATTATCAATCTGTTTTCCATTAATTGTTATCCTCTCGTTAAATTGCACGAAATGAGGAGATGTGTACAAACCAACTTTATATCCAGCTTCCATTAAAATGCTTGCAATAAAAGCTGCGGTACTTCCCTTCCCGTTCGATCCTGCAATATGAATTGCTTTTAACTTTAATTGAGGGTTTCCGATAAATGAAAGAAAATGTTTTATATTATCCAGCCCAAGTTTAACTCCAAATGTATGGAGTGCAAAAAGTTTTTCGAGAGCAGAATTAATATTCATTATTTATCATTCGTCTATCAAATATGAAGAGGTTAAATCAGTTATTTTTGTTATTCTTTTTTGTAAGCAATAATCTTCAATATCTTTAACTATTTTACCGGGAGCACTAGGATCGATGAAATTTAGTGTTCCTATCTGAACAGCGCTTGAACCAACTATCATGAATTCTATTACATCTTTCCAATTCATTATCCCGCCTATTCCTATCACAGGAATATCAACCTTCCTTGATATCTCCAATACTTTTGCAAGTGCAATCGGTTTTATTGCAGGACCTGAAAGTCCTCCGTTAATATTGAATATTTTTGGTTTGCGAGTATTAATATCAAATGCAGTTCCTACTAAAGTGTTTATTGCCGAAACTGCATCACCGCCTTCTTTTTTTACAACTTCGGCAAACTCTGATATGTAAGACACGTTTGGTGAAAGCTTTATAATGATAGGTTTGCTTGTTGCCGCTCTAACTTTTTCAGTAACTTTTCCAACGGCTTTTACATCGTTTCCGAATTGCAGTCCACCTTCGCTTACGTTTGGGCAGGAAACATTTATTTCAAAAGCTTTAATAGTTTCTTCAGATGTTAAAATTTTTGTGCATTCGACATATTCTTCAATTGAACTCGCAGCAATATTGCAAATTAATGGTACATCAAATTTCTTAAGAAATGGTATTTTTGATTTTATGAACTCTTCAACACCAACATTTGCAAGCCCTATGGCGTTTAGCATTCCAGCAGGTGTTTCTACAATTCTTTGCGGTGGATTTCCTTTCCTGGGTTTTAAACTAAGTGATTTTGTTACAATTCCACCTATTGTATTTAGGTCTGTAAATTCAGATATCTCACTCCCATAACCCACAGTTCCTGATGCAAGCATAATCGGGTTGCGAAGAAATAAATCACCAATTTTAATCGAGAGGTCTACTTGGCTCATATCACCACATCCTGTACATTAAAAACCGGTCCGTCTTTACACACTAATAAATATTTTTCACTGTTACTTGCTGATTCAATCGGGCAGCCCTGACAAATTCCAAAACCACAAGCCATTGCGCATTCGGTTGAGACTTCACACACAAAATTATGTTTAACACAAAACTCTTTTAACACTTTTAACATTGGGGTTGGACCGCAGCCAAAAACTTTTATGTTTTTCTTTTTTAACTCATCAATTTTTGAAATTAACAGATCAACAACAGTACCTTTAAATCCTGTTGAACCATCATCACTTGCGGTAAAAACATTTTTCATTCCGTAGGTAATCACATCTTTACTTGTTCTGCCACCAACAAAACTTATAATTCCTTTATTGTCGTTTAACGCACGGGTTACAAAAGGAAATGGTGCGGAACCTAATCCGCCGGCAACTATAACTGCTGTTTCGTACTCATCGTTAAGATTAAAACCATTGCCAAGAGGTCCGAGAATATCAATTAAATCGCCATTGGATTTTCCTGCGAGTATTCTTGTACCTTCACCAAAAATATTAAATAACAGATAAATATTTTCTCCTTCAACATCACATACACTAAATGGTCTGCGCAATAAAGGATAAGACTCGGAAGACACACGAATATTTAAAAATTGAGCCGGCTTAATAACTGATGCAATCTCCGGACTGTGCATTTTAAGCAAAAAGATATTATCCTGCAGTATTTTCTTTTCTACAACAGGTGATTCAATTATAAACAATCTTTTCCCTCTGCAATTAATAGAGAGTTAATAAAACAGTAATTGTGGTTTTCTGGAAGGATGATGACTTTACTTAATTATTATTTATTTATAAAATCAGATTACAACTGTAAAAATAAATGCGAATCATCTCAGAACAAAATCAACTTTTATACTTTCGTTCAATTCCTGTAATTTTATCCAACCTCCGCTGATGTCTACCGCCTTCGAATGAAGTATTAAGCCATACATCAACAATCGATTTTATTGTTTCTTCGCCTAAAGTTTTTGCACCGAGGACTAAAACATTCGCATCATTATGGCTGCGCGCACTCTTTGCCGAAAATTCATTGTAACAAGTGGCCGCCCGAATACCTTCAAGTTTATTTGCTGTAATGGCTGATGGAATTCCCGTTGCATCTATAATGATTCCGCAATCAACTTTGGCTTGTTGAACTTTTTCTGCAACCGCCTCTGCAAAATCAGGAAAGTCGCAAGATTTTTCATCCATCGTACCAAGATCATAAACGTGATATGATTTTTCCGTTAAATATTTTATTAAAATATTTTTTACTTTAAATCCTGTATGGTCGGAACCGATAGCAATTTTCTTGAAAGGATAATTAACTGAAGATGAGGATGAATAATCATGAATTTCTTTTTCAATTATCGTTAGCTTTTTATTTCTAATCATATCAAAAGCAAGTGGTGTAATTATAGAACCTTTTTCAGCAACAATTACCTTGCTTCCTCGTTTAATTGCCTTAGCAACATCTTCTTCCGTAATAAGTTTATTCATCTGTTAATAATTGTTCATTTTTGCCAGATAGAACTCGTCCTGATAAATCGGGACTCGTTTCATAAATTAGATTGCAGTATTATAAATAGTCCGTAAGCTTGTTTATTTTTAAATAATCGATTACATTTTTTACATCCTGCGCTTTATCCCTCCGGCATATTAGCAAAGAATCATCGTTGTTAATTACAATCAGATTTTCAACACCAATAAGAGCAACAAATTTATCAGGTGAATAAATAAAAGAATTCCCTGATGACTCAGTATAAACCTTTCCAACTTTTGCATTTTGGTTTTCATCCTTTTCACTCAATTCATAGACGGCTTCCCAGCTTCCAACATCACTCCATTTAAAGTTGCCTTTGGTTAAATTAACTTTTTTAGATTTTTCCATTATACCATAATCAATAGAAATTTTCTTCAAACGACCATAAACATTTGTAAGCACTTCCATATATTCTTTTGTTCCTATAGCATCTTTTATTTTAATTAAACCATCATGAAGTTCAGGCATATGCAGCTTCATCTCATCAAGAATCACATCAGCACGCTGAATGAACATTCCGCTGTTCCAGAAAAAATCACCACTTTCAATAAATCTTACGGCAGTACCATAATTTGGCTTTTCGGCAAAGTTAAGAACCTCAAAAACACCATCGGTCACCGGCTTCTCATCAATTTGAATATAACCGTAACCTGTTTCGGGTCTTGATGGCGGAATACCGATGGTCACTAATCCCCTTGCCTCATTTGCAAACTCA
>JBATTD010000784.1:0-2787 GCA_049670345.1 Ignavibacteriaceae bacterium | reverse complement strand
GTCCGCTTTTTAATTCGGCTTTAGTATTCCTGAATAAAGATCGGAATAGGAATACTTCCAGCATCATTCTGCCGATAACACCTAAAGAAGAATGCGGGCTTTCCAGTTTGCTGTTTTTAATCCAGGGTAGAGACTTTTGCTGACCTGCAACGGTTGGAATTCGAAAAGGAACCGGCGACCTTGCCCAGTTTATTACCTGGAAAATAATTCCTATAACAAAGGTTGCTATTGCAGCATAGGGAATAATTACACCAAATATGAAATATAGATTAGCAACCTCAACACCAAGGATTGCTAATCCTATAACCACAATAAGTGCAAATAGTGAAAAAAGAATATTCATTAAATTTCTCTCCTTTTAGAAGAATATTCATAATCATTATGAATAGTATTAGGAGTATTTACATTCTTATTACATTAAATAATAAAAATCGTGCTCTGTCTTTAAATATTACCAACCGGATTTCCAGCTTTTTGTAATTTATAATTTGCTTCGTTCATACGAATTTGAAATACTTTTTCCCTTGACTGCATGTATAAATCGAATGCAATAAGTGCTGTTTTATCAATTACAAATTCAAGTTCAGCAAATTCATCCAATATTATTTCTTGATTAAGCTCCTTGTTAAATTTTTCTCTTATAACATTTTTTAAAAGAAAAACGAATCCGACAGCTTCAGAAGGTGAAAAATCCTGGATAGCTCTTATCTTTATTAAATCAGTTAACAGCAGAGTTATTTTTTCGAAATCTCTGTTACCAACAATCTCATCGAATATGCTTGCAGCATTTGCAGAGATAGTACTGCCCACCGGGTTACAAAACTGATTTATTTCCTGGCTAAAGAACTTTGAAGATTCAATGGAGTAAGAATCAAGTATTTGTTTGATCCACTTACTAACTATTGAAGATTTATTTTTAATTAACAATTCGCAAAGCATACGAACCAGTAAATTGAATTATTAAACAGAACAATTATTTTTTTTGTACAAGTTTTCTGTGTGCCCTGTAAATAATAATAATTTAGTGAGTGTAATTAGATTACAGAGCTACAGAAAATAAGAGCAAGTAAGAAAACTATCTTACAGAGCTAATTATTTTATACACACCCGGTCGGCTTTGTTAAACCGGCTACTTTACATGCACCTTTAGCAGGTCCGGATGGATATAAAGTGTAGATCTGATTCAATGAGAAGCCAGTTCCTTTACAAAGTTTTCTAATCATTGGAGCGATACCAAACTGCTTGTAATAATCGCGCAGATAAAACACAATTTTCCAGTGATCTTCTGTCATTTCATCAACATCTTCAGTTGTAGCTAAAGCTTTAGCAACTTCCTCGTTCCAAGATTCTGGTTCCTGTATGAATCCGTCTTCATCTACTTCAACTTTGATTTCTCCATATTCAAAGAATGGCATAATATTAATCCTTTATTTTGTTTTAATTTGATTATTTAAAATTGTTTATAACTACTATCTCATCTCTATATATCCACAGGGACAATTCTCAGCACATTTTTTACAACCATTGCAAAAATCCATTTTAAACTTATACTCTCCATGTTTTGTAACAGGTTTTACAATTGCTTGATCCTGGCAATAACTCCAGCAGGTACCACAATCGAAGCATGAAGCACAACTCATACATCGCATTGCTTCATTAACAACTTCTTCCTCAGTTAATGTAGAAGCTATTTCCATACCCAGTTCTTTCAATCTATCTTCAGCCAGTATTTCAAAAGCTTCGTTTCTTGCTTTGCTCTCGTAATAACTCAAAACCATTTTATCGTGAGTAATAACAGGTTGCTCTTTAACAGGTTCGGGTTCAATATTGCGGAAACGGTTATGAATTGTTTCGGCGGCCTTTCTTCCCTGGAATATTGCAATGGTGGCTAGACCAAGTTCAATATTATCACCACCGGCATAAGTATTGGGTTCATTAGTCTGTCCATTTTCATCAGTCTTTATCCAGTCTTTTCCTTCATGAAGATTTTCTAAACCTGCAAAGTTTGGCTCCTGGCTTATTGCTGCAATAACGGTGGTTGTATCTATAAAAAAGAATGAATCAGAAATTGGGACAGGTCTTCTTCTACCGGAATCATCGGGTTCACCTAATTCCATTTTCTGGCATTTCATTTTAGTAATTAAGTCACCATCTTTTTCAAATTCAATTGGAGCGGCTAAAAATTCAAGCTTGACTCCTTCTTCTTCAGCACCTACAATTTCTTCTTCAATTGCGGGCATTTCATTTCTCGTTCTGCGGTAAACAACTGTAACTTCGGCTCCAAGCCTTCTTGAAATACGTGCAGCATCAATTGCAGTATCCCCGCCGCCAACTACAAGAACTTTATCTCCAACTTTAATTTTTTCACCGGAGTTGATTTTATATAAGAATTCAGTTCCGGTAAATACATTTGTAGCTTCTTCATTTGGGATACCAAGCAGTTTACCTTTATGGGCTCCAATTCCTACAAATATTGCATTGTAGTTTTTCTGTAAATCTTCGTAAGATGTATCTTTTCCAATAATATAATTGCATTTAATCTCAACTCCAAAGTCTTCAATCCTACCAATTTCTTTATCGAGAATATCTGTAGGAAGCCGGTAATCAGGAATTCCATATCTTAACATTCCACCCGGTTTACTAAAAGCTTCAAACACCGTTACTTTATAACCTCTCCTGGCAAGCTGATAAGCACAAGATAAACCAGCAGGACCAGCACCTATAACAGCTATTTTTTCAGAATGTGCTTCCTCTGATAGAAGTTTAAATTGAAAGTTATTTTCTAAT
>JBATTD010000783.1:0-3600 GCA_049670345.1 Ignavibacteriaceae bacterium | reverse complement strand
GATTAGAGTTTCCGGATTTAAAAAAGAAAGCGATTGAACTTTACGAAAAAGAAAAACCTGAGCAGGTATGGATTGAGGATAAAGCGAGCGGGATTTCATTGATACAGGAATTAAGAAGGAACACTGCAATTCCAATAAAAGAAATAAAAGCTGACAAGGACAAGGTGGAATATGTAAATGCCTGCGCGCCTTTAATAGAAACAGGCAGAGTACGTTTACCTTTTAGTGCAGACTGGCTGGAGGATTTTATAGATGAAGTTGTTGAGTTTCCGAATGGAGAGTTTGACGACCAGGTAGATATTATGAGCAAGTTCTTAAATGTAGTAAAGGAAAAATCGAGCAGTAAAGAAATAAAAATAAAGTTTCCAAAGGATAAGCGGATCCATAAGAATAAATATCGAGGATACAGAAGATGAAAGCAAATAGAAACACAAAATTATTTTCAGAATTTGCATCCAGGGAACAGCTAGAGCTACTTAATAGAATGATGAGAGTGCTGCCTGATCCTGATCAAATATTAGAAGAGAATGGTTATGATTTTTCAATCTATAGAGATTTGTTAACGGATGCACATTTAATGGCAACTGTTCAGCAAAGGAAAATGCAAATCATACAAATGAAGTGGGAAGTTGAATACGAACTAGATAATGAAATAAAAGATAAAGCAGAAAAAATATTAAACAATCTGCCTTTGCAAAATATAATTAGTGAGATACTGGATTGTATTTTCTTTGGGATGACTATACAGGAAGTAGAATGGAAACAAATTGAAGATCAGATAATTCCGGTTAATGTTGTAGCAAAGCCGCAGGAGTGGTTCATTTTTACTTTAGATAACGATTTGGTGATGAGGAAAAAAACCAATGGCACTTATTTATTTGAAGAAGGCGAAAAGCTGCCGGATTTAAAATTTATTGTTAATCGTTATTATCCAACTTATATAAATCCATATGGTGAAAAGATTTTATCGAGATGTTACTGGCCGATAACTTTTAAAAGAGCGGCAATAGAGTTTTGGCAGCTTATGGTTGAAAGGTTTGGAATGCCTTTCTTAACAGGTTATTATCCAACAGGATACACACCAGCGCAGGTAGATGATTTTGTGGAATTGTTAAAGGATATGATAACAGAAAATGTAGCTGCTTTTGACGAAGTACACAAAGACAATATCAATTTGATGGAAACACCAAGTTATGATATAGGGCAGCTTTATGAGTTTCTGGTTAAACATCATAACAAAGAAATATCGAAAGCAGTTTTAACAGTAACATTAACTACAGATGTTTCAGAGGTTGGATCTTATAAAGCCGGTGAAATACACAGAGATATGTTAAGCTACATTGGAACTGCGGATAAAAGAATAGTTGAAGAATCATTGAATAGACTTTTGCAATTCTGGACCTTCCTAAACTACGGAACGATTGAAGCGCCTACAATAAAGCTGAGGAAGAAAGATACAATTGTTGAAGAATCAAGCGATCGTGATGAAAAGCTTTCGAAAATGGGAGTTGTATTTACAAGAGAATATTATAAGAAAAGATATAACCTGGAGGAAGAAGATTTTGAACTTGTTGAAGAAGAAAACGGAAGCTCGAAAGAAAAAGGGGGGTTGATACTTGTTCCATCAAAGAAAAATCCTGCAGTTAAGCGCTGGCAGAAAGCTGATGAAAAGCAAAAGGAGATGAATGTTGTTTGAATTTAACAGCATACCGCAGTTATGGAATGAGCAATGGGTTTGGGTAATTACTTTTTACTTTTTTGCAGTAGTAAAAGCTATTAACAATGCACTCCGCCATGATTACAAATCTTTTAAGAGCCGTTTTGGAATAAAGGATCAATGGGATTTTTGGTTTAATCCAGGTATCTCGCACAGGAACAAATATAAAAGTCCAATCTGGAAATTACTTACGCCTTTCTCCGATTTGTGGCATACTCTCTGGACGCTGTGGATGACCTGGTTTCAGGTTGCTCTTCTCATCGAGACGGGTAGTGTAATTTTCTCATTTGGTATAAGCGGAGTAGTTGGTGTGTGGTTGATATTTAACAGTCTCTATGCATTTGCAAGAAAAAAGAAATATGGATTTTAACATTAAAGGAATTAAAAATGGAAGTAATTAATCTTGTTGTGGTCGGGATCCAGGTTTTAATGTTACCAGTAGGAACATTTATAGCAGTAGTAGTAACAAAGGCATATAGAAGATCAAAGTTAGTGGAGTATAAAATAGTTGCATTGGTTTTTGCTATTCAAAAAGAGATAGCGCAAAACGGATTTTCGGAAGCATATGAAAAAAAATTAAAAGAACTTGTAAATGAATATGAATTCGTGAATAAGAATTAGTGAATGAAATGAATAAACAAATGAATGGAAGAAGAAAATTAACAGCATTTTACCACACGCTTTATGTATCGTCCTCTTTACTTATTACTTCGTTTTTTGCGGGTGTTAATTGGGATGCACAAAGTTTGTCTATCGTTTTCCTGGGGATTTTTACATTCGCCGGTGCGTTTTTTGGAGCAAACTTTGGTGAACATTGGGCTGAGGCAAAGAAGAATGGAAAACCTATTTAAGTATATAGCTGTTCTATTAATTGGAGCAGCTTTATCTTTTTTTATTGCGGAACAGTTCCGAGAAGATCCAAGTATCGCATTATTAAAAAGAATGAATGAACAGCGCCAGGAAATTATTGATTCTCTTGAAGTATTGAAAGAGCAATACATTTCTACTGCTGATTCAATAATGATAACAAGACAAAATATAACTAATGAGTATAATTATGTTTACGAAAAAATCGATTCTGTTTACAATATTGATTCTAATTATGTTAATGCTGTCATCCGTTTCTGGACAGACTCGTTACTCCAATTATTCAATGAACCCTTTGACACTTTATGAATTAGCATTAGTAGGTAAATTATTACCAAAAGTAGCAGAACAAAATGAAATAATAGAGTCTTACAAAGATGAGATTGGATTATTAAGAACAGTAATCAGTATTAATGAGCAAGAAATTTCACAACTAAATTTTACAGTTGCAGGATTAGAACGAATACTCGATGATTCTAAAGCTAAATGGTGGCAATCACCGGTAGCTATAGTAGCATATGTTGTTTTAAGTTTTGCAGTTGGGGTAATGGTGGCATTATAATGTATCAATATTCAAAAAGTTCTCTAAAAAAATTAGAGTCAACACACCCAGATTTACAGCATCTTTTCAAACAAGTAATAAAAGTAATCGATTGTACTATTATTTATGGTTTAAGAACATTAGAGCAACAGAAAGATTTATATGCACAGGGTAGAACAAGACCAGGTAGAATTGTTACAAACCTGGACGGTATAATTAAAAGATCGAAACATCAAGATGGATTAGCAGTTGATGTAGTACCTTATCCTATTGATTGGGAGAATAGGGAACGCTTTGTTTACTTTGCAGGAGTAGTTAAAGGAATAGCAGGAACAATGAATATTAAAATAAGATGGGGAGGGGATTGGGATGGAGATAATGAATTGAGCGATCAGACCTGGATGGACTTGCCGCATTTTGAATTGATTTAAACTGCCTGCCTTAATTAAAGGCAGGCAGTTAATTTGTTCTATAG
>JBATTD010000782.1:0-2628 GCA_049670345.1 Ignavibacteriaceae bacterium | reverse complement strand
AAAAACGACAATAATACATCAACAGTTAATCCAAATATAAATTTGTTACCACAATCAATGAAAGCATACCCAAAAGGAGCTTATGATTGTTTCCCGGCGTTCACTCCCTCCGAAGGAGTAATAAAATCCGGTTATAATAATCTGTCTTTAGAAATTATTGATAAGATGAAAAATGGTTTAAGAGTGTTAATGATAGACGGATATTATGGTGTAAACTGGGATTACTTTCACGATGAACTTAACAAATCACTAATTAAAAACGGTACAACCGCTGAATGGATTTCAATGAGCGATTGTCTTGCTGCTGAAGATATAATTTATAAGCGTATTGAATCATTTCTTGGTGGTGATGATAGAATATTTGGTTCACATTTTCCTGTCGGACCGGAAGTGTTTTTTGATTATAAAAAACTCGCGAAAAAAAGAATTGAAGCATCTATAAGACGAGGCATTGATGCTAAAACACTTACAATATTTTATGGTATGGGTGCAGGATTATTGGAACTGTGGGATGAATTATTTTATATCGATATTTCAAAAGACATGATCCAGAATAATTTTCGTCAGGGCAAATTGCAAAATATTGGAATTTCCAGAGAAGTTGAATTTGAAGAATTTTATAAGAGAGCATACTTTGTTGAATGGCCTGCTCTGAATAGATTGAAGCAAAGACTTCTTCCCTCGATAGATTGTTTTATAGATGGCAACGAAATTGAACAGTTTTCATTTATGGATGGACCTGATTTCAGAGCAGCATTACATGAAATTTCAGAATCACCATTTAGAGTACGCCCCTGGTTTTTTCCTGGTCCTTGGGGTGGAAAGTTTATGCAAGGACATATGGCATTGGATCCGGACGAACAAAACTTTGCGTGGTCTTTTGAACTAATCGTGCCTGAGAATGGAATTTGTTTTGAGAAGGACGGTAATAGATTAGAGTGCACGTTTGATACTTTAATGTTCCAGGAAAATGAAAGAACACTTGGAAAAGAAGAAGTAAAACAATTTAAGTATGAATGGCCAATTCGTATTGATTACCTGGATACAATTGATGGTGGAAATCTATCTCTACAAGTGCATCCTCGTCAAAATTATATTCAAAAGGAGTTTGGAGAGACTTATACACAGGATGAAACATACTATATAACAGTGGCCAAGCCGGATGCAAAAGTTTACCTTGGATTAACGGAAGATTGTGATCCAAAAGAATTTCGAGAAGTATTTGAGGATTCAATGCAAAACGGAAAAGAAGTAGATATAGAGAAATATGTGAACTGGGAGCCAAGCAAACCCCACGATCTTTTTCTCATACCAAACGGCACTGTTCATTGCAGTGGACAAGGTAATCTTGTACTTGAAATTAGTGCAACCCCATACATTTTCACTTTCAAGATATACGATTATTTACGACGTGATCTTAAAGGTAACCTTCGTCCTATAAATGTTAGTAGAGGAATTGATAACGTTCGTTTTGAAAGTCGAAAAAATTGGGTAAGAAAAAATCTTATAGCTAAACCGGTAACAGTAACCGAAGGTGCAGATTGGAAGGAAGAATCATTATACAATAAACCTTATTCCTTTTATAACATCAATCGTGTAGAGTTTAAAGGCGAACACACATTCAATACAAACGGTAAAAGTTTTAGTATTAATTTAGTTGAGGGCGATAGTATAACTATAGAATCTCAAAATGGCAGAGTGGCAAATCTTTCTTTTTTAGAGACGATGATAATTCCTGCTGCAACTGGAAAAGTTAAACTCATTAGCAACACTGAAAAAACTTGCAAGATTGTAAAAGTATGTGTGAAAGAAGGAATAGGTAAATCTCTACCATTAAACGATCCAATTAACTAAAAGATTTTTGATAGGAAAGAATCCATGGCAGAAGTAAAATTAGTAAATGTATCTAAGACATTTGAAAAGGGTAATGTGGCAGTTAAAAATGTTAACCTTGAGATCAAAGATAAAGAGTTTGTTGTACTTGTAGGACCTTCAGGATGTGGTAAATCAACCACATTAAGAATGATTGCCGGCCTGGAAGAAATTACCGCTGGAGAACTTTACATTGATGGAGAATTGATGAATTATATCACCCCAAAGAATCGGGATATTGCAATGGTTTTTCAGAACTATGCATTATATCCTCATATGACAGTATATGAAAACATGGCATTTGGTTTAAAACTGCGTAAGTATAAAAAAAATGAAATTGATGAAAGAGTAAATGAAGCTGCTTCAATTTTGAATCTTGAAGATTTACTGGACCGCAGACCAAAAGCTCTTTCAGGGGGCCAGCGCCAGAGAGTTGCTGTGGGCAGAGCAATTGTAAGAAAGCCAAAAGTATTTTTATTTGATGAACCTTTGAGTAATCTTGATGCCAAATTGCGGGTTCAGATGAGAACTGAAATTTCTAAGCTTCACCAAAAACTGAGTGCTACTATAGTTTATGTTACTCATGATCAAACCGAAGCAATGACTATGGGAAGCAGAATAGTCATTATGAATAAAGGAGTTGTTCACCAAGTAGCTACACCGTTAGAATTATATAATAAACCTGTAAACAAATTTGTTGCCGGATTTATCGGCAGCCCTGCAATGAACTTCGTTGAGGGAACTATCAGTTCTAAC
>JBATTD010000781.1:0-7992 GCA_049670345.1 Ignavibacteriaceae bacterium | reverse complement strand
AAATATCCCTTATCAATAAAGTATTGGTATACAGGCTTTGTCACCTCACGGAATTTATCAAGATTTTCGGGAGTCACATAATTAGTTTTAAGTTTTTCCGAAAGCAGTTTTATGTATTCAGCTTCCTTTTCTCTATTTAGTTGATCACTATATTTCATCGTTTCAACAGCAACTTGATCAAAAATATTTTTGAGATAATCAGGCAAAGTATTGTACCACTCAAGATTGACCATAAAGGGATCGGGGCCCATAGCATAATTTGTGAGCGTAAGGTATTCCTGCACTTCATAAACTTTGTAATCCCAAATATTTGAGACAGCGTTATCCTGCCCATCTACTACACCCAGCTTTAGTGCCATATAAACTTCACTGTATGGCAGTTCCTGCGGGTTCACGCCAAGAATTGAAGCATTGATGACATACACTTCCTGCTGGGGCACCCGCATCTTTAATCCTTTCAGATCGTCCGGGCTTTCAATAGGTCTGACATTATTGGTGTGTGCTCTAAATCCCTGTGAGATACCGGATGCAGGAATATGATATCCATTGCTTTTAGCTTCCTCATTAATTTTTTTTACAAAGTCACTTGCGAACAATTTCATAGCTTGATCCCAATCTTCAACAAGAAATGGAAGCATGAAAATACTATACTTTTTGTTCGCGTTTGTAAAACCGCCGCCGCGGGTTCCTTGTAAAGCATTTGTAGCAACCATATCCTGAACTTCAAACTCAGTTCCGAGAACAGCAGCAAAATAATTTTCAACCTTTATTTCACCGTTAGTTCTTTTTTCCAGTTCCTCTTTGAAGAAGATCATGGATTTACTACGGGGATGCTGTTCCGGCTGTGAGTGACAGTACCTGAAGAGATATTCTTCCTGCGGGTATATAATACCACCAAATATTAGAATTGTTAAAAAAATTATTATTCTATTATATGTTGCCATTCACAATTGGAGATTACGATTAAATGAAATTATACTATCAGGATTTAATTCAACAGTTACCTGGAGTGGCGGTGCTATCCCTCCATTATCAACCTGTATTCTTATAAGATTAGGTTCTAACCAGGGATTATCATATAGCCATGTATGACCATCTCCGTGAATGAAGATAACAGGTTTTTTAAATTCACAACAATATTCCTGGAATCTTTCTGTAAAGCTAATATGCTTTTCATCTAAATTTGCCTGAGCAAAGATCACTGCCGCCCTTACATCATCCTTGCTTTTATTAAACCGAGTCTCCACCCAATCCGCATTCTGTAAATGTCTTGATTTCCACTCCAATGAGTCGTGCACTAATCCGCCAACCAGGTTAAGACCAATTATAAGAACGCCCTTATAATTAAAAGCAAAATTTTCCTCCCGAATGTTTTGTCTCTCTACATCAACAAACGATGACCAGTTTTCCTCAAAGCCCAAGAAATATTTAACCCAGTTGCCCCACGCTGTTTCAGGGTTCTCGCAATCATTCCACTCATTATCTCCAGGTACAATAAAAGTAGGAACTTTAATTTTTTTCAAATACCCTTTTACCTTTTTATACACATTTTCTTCACAAGGCGATAATCCATCTTTAATATCACCTACATGTATCATAAATTCTGAATTACTACTATCATTATGATCATGAATCTGTTGTTGAATAATAGAATCCTCAACTTCACTTCTTGGGACATCTCCCATTACAGAAAAAGTTAACGGCTCATTCCCCTTTTCAGCGCAGCTGAATGAAATCAATATTAAAAGTATAGCACAAGACGACTTCATATTATCTTCAAGTGAATAACTTGCTCACTTGAGAGTTGCATATTTTCAATTAGTATGCCCACAGATCTTTACTCCGAATTATACTGTATAAGTTGAAGAAGATGTTTTACCACCTCTGCCCGTCCAATTTGTGTGAAAAAACTCTCCTCTGGGTTTATCAATTCTTTCATAGGTATGTGCTCCAAAGTAATCTCTTTGAGCTTGAAGTAGATTAGCCGGAAGTCTTTCACTCCTGAACCCATCGAAATAAGAAAGTGCGGTTGAAAGAGCTGGAATTGATATTCCATTTTGTACGGCTGCTGAAACAACTCTTCTCCATCCCGCCTGGGCTTTTTCAATCGATTCTTTAAAAAATGGATCGAGTATCAGATTTGATAACTGAGGATTCTTATCATAGGCTTCCTTTATTTTTCCCAGAAAGACAGACCTGATAATGCAACCTCCTCTCCACATCAAAGCAATTCCTCCATAGTTCAACTTCCAATCATATTCTGCTGCTGCATGTTTCATCAATAGGTAGCCTTGCGCATATGAAACAATTTTAGATGCAAACAGTGCCTGCTTCAGATCATCAATGAATTCTTTTTTATTACCATCATATTTTGGAACAGGTCCAGATAAAATTTTTGATGCTTCAACTCGTTCGTCTTTCATTGATGACAAACAACGTGCATAAACTGCTTCACCTATTAATGTCAAAGGGATTCCCAAATCTAAGGAGGCAATACCTGTCCATTTGCCTGTCCCTTTTTGTCCGGCCGTATCCAGTATTTTTTCAACCAGGGGTTCCCCGTCCTCATCTGTAAAAGCTAATATGTCTCTCGTAATTTCAATTAAATAACTATCCAATTCCCCTTCATTCCATTCTCTAAATACTTCATGCATTTGAGTATAACTCAGTTCCAACAAATTGTGCATGATATTATAGGCTTCACAAATAAGTTGCATATCACCATACTCAATCCCATTATGCACCATTTTAACGAAATGCCCGGCTCCATTTTGACCAACCCATTCACAGCATGGAGATCCATCTTCTACCTTTGCTGCAATTGCCTGGAAAATCGGTTTTACATGTTCCCACGCTTTTTGAGAACCACCCGGCATTATAGACGGCCCAAGCAATGCTCCTTCTTCACCGCCTGATACACCGGTTCCTATATAAAGTAAGTTTTTGCTTTCAACATATTTTGTACGTCTGATAGTGTCCGGGAAATGTGAATTACCACCATCAATAATTATATCTCCCGGGTCTAATTGTGAAATGATCATTTCGATAAAATCATCAACAGGTTTGCCTGCTTTCACCATCAACATAATCTTTCTTGGCGATTTTAAACTGCTGATAAACTCTTCAATTGAATGTGTTCCAATAATATTTTTACCGGATCCTCTTCCATTAATAAAATTATCAACTTTCTCCGTTGTTCTATTGTATACTGCAACGGTAAATCCCTTATTTACCATGTTTAAAACAAGATTTTCCCCCATAACAGCAAGTCCGACAAGACCAATATCTGCTTTCTTCATTTTTTCTCCCTTTTATATGATATTCAGTTTAAAAATCTTTCTGAGAATGCCCATAAACCAAGTGCAGGATTTGATATATAAAAAATCTCTTCACCGCCTGGTAGGATGTTAAGTCCTTCGGATAGACTATCCGGATTATATTTATCAAGCATTTTCTTAAGATCACCATAATTAAAATTTACACCCTCTATTTCATTACGAGCTAAACCACCAGGACAGTAAGTAATTTTGAATCTTCCCTCTGATGACCCATGAATCAGATGGGCTGCTGCACTTAGATTATTTTGCAGCTCTTTTTCTTTTTCAACAAAGCTTAAAATTTCCGGAGATGACTTATAACCATATTTTCTAATTAGTACATCTATTTCTGAGTCTTCACCAAATTTATTAACACCGGGTGCTAAGACTATTAATTCCCCGCCGTCTTTAATTGCCATACGAGTACGATAAATACTTTTGTTTCCTAACCATGTGCTTTTATATTCTTGCGGGTTCAAATACACAACTACTTTATTCAATTGATTATCCATCATATTGAAATTTACTTTTAGCGATAATTCAGCTGCTTGCCTGAAAGTTTCATAATCATCCCCAATGAACAATCCTCTAACAACTAATTTGCCCTTCTCATCTTTAGCCATCACCGTTAACACATATACAATTGGTAGATGCCCGGCAAAATTATCAGAAGCATAATTCAAAACTTTTCTTACAGGAGTATCTTCTCTACCCATAATTTTTTCCATTCCATAAACTGCACCAAGGTAGTGACTTTTGTTTATACCTTCTTTACCGCCGGTACCAATTAAAATATTCTTGTTATAATTCGCCATTCCAACTACTTCGTGCGGAACAACCTGGCCTATTGATAAAATCAAATCATGTTTCCCTTCAACTAACAACTTATTTACCTGTGCAGGCCAATAATAATCTACTTTTCCCCCTGATACTTCCTTAACAAATTCCGAAGGCACTTCACCGAGTGTAACCAGGTCTTTTTTCCAATTGTGGATTCTGAACAAATTTTTCGGAATATCACCAAACATCGTCGAGATTTCGTTTTCGGTCATGGCATTGTGAGTTCCAAGCGCGGGGAGAATATCAGTCAGCTTTTCTTTATAATACTCATAAGTATATTGAGTCAGTTCACCGGCTTTAGAATGAAGACGTGTAAAATCCGGTGGAATAGCCAATACTTTATTTTTATCACCCAGTTTGTTCAGCGCGCTGTAAAGACCTTCCTTAATTTCTTTTCCGGTCAGTTCTTTTTTTGCTGAGCCTTGAGCAAATAGTATCATTATTCTAAATACCTTTTAAATAAATCTTCATACTTATTGATTAACGCTGAATACGAGCAGAACCACCTTTAGTGAATGCCTGAACTTCTTCTAAAGTTGCCATGGTTGTATCACCCGGATATGTGGTTAGAAGCGCACCATGTGCCCAGCCAAGTTTTACTGCCATTTCCGGATCGGCATTTGACAACAGACCATAAATAAAACCGCTTGCAAATCCATCGCCACCACCCACTCTGTCGATTACATCCATCTCACAAGTTGGGGCAGAATAAGTTTTACCGTTTATCCAGGCAACTGCGCTCCAGCTATGTCTATTTGTGGAATGTACTTCACGAAGAGTTGTAGCTACAACTTTTATTTTTGGATACTTTGCTACAACGTTATCTATCATGCTAAAGAATGTACTTGGATCAAGTTTCGATTTAGCCGTAACCTCGGGACCAGGAATACCTAAACCCTTTTGAAGATCTTCTTCGTTGCCTACCAAAACATCTACGTGCTCGACAATACGTTTGATTACTTCGACAGCCTTTTGTTCACCACCCCAAATATTCCATAATTTTGCACGGTAATTAAGATCAAAACTCACAACCGCTCCTGCTGCTTTAGCCGCTTTCATTGCTTCAATAATGAGCTCCCCGGTAGTTTCAGAAAGCGATGCGAAGATGCCGCCGCTATGAAACCAGCGAACTCCACCGGCAAATATTTCATCCCAGTTGAAGTCACCGGGTTTTAAAAGTGCAGCCGCCTCATTACATCGATTGTAGAAAACAACCGGAGCCCGCAATCCAAAACCGCGATCGCTATAAACGGTAGCCATATTTGGTCCGTTAACACCATTGTGTTCAAATTGCTTGAAGAAAGGTTTCACACCCATCGCTTTCACACGCTCAGCAATTAAATCACCGATAGGGTAATCTACCTTTGCAGTTACAATTCCGGTGTTCAGACGGAAACAATCAGCTAAATTTGCTGCAACATTGAACTCTCCTCCACTCACATGAATTTTGCATTCGGTTGCCTTCCTGAAAGGAATAATTCCCGGGTCTAATCGATGTACCATCGCACCGAGTGATATAAAATCAAATGTTCCGTTTGGATTAATATTCAAACCATTAGTCATTTACTGTGTCTCTTATGATAATTAATGTTTATTTTATTCTTATTCAATTACACACCTGAGTATGCATTGAAACCGCCATCAACAGGGATAACAACACCTGTAACAAATTTTGATATATCGGATAATAAATACAGAACAGTACCTTGCAGATCATCAGGTTTACCAAACTTTCCCATAGGGGTATTTGAAATGATCTTTGTACCTCTATCAGTTAGTTGATTAGTTTTTTCATCTATCAGTAAAAATTTGTTTTGACTTGTTAAAAAGAATCCCGGTGCAATGGCATTAACCCTAATATTCATCTTTGCAAAATGCACCGCCAGCCACTCGGTAAAGTTATTAATTGATGACTTTGCGGCAGAGTAAGCGGGAATCTTTGTTAATGGCCTAAAGGCATTCATTGATGAAATATTCAGGATTGAACCTTTGCCCTTTTCCACCATATCCTTTGTGAATACCATTGTCGGCAGTAAAGTTCCAAGAAAGTTAAGATCGAAAACATTTTTAAAAGCTTCTACATCTAATCCAAAAAATCCACCTTCAATATTTTCTGCATTTCCTGGTTCCATAAATTCAAATTGAGTTGTTGCTTTCGGTGAGTTACCTCCGGCTCCATTAATCAAAAAATCAATTTTCCCCAGTTTCGAGTGTATCTCCTCCATAGCTTTTTCCAATGAATCTTTTTTTAACACATCTGCAGCTATTCCATAAACCTCTGCTGATGTTTCTTTTACAATTTCAGAAGCTGTTTTGTCAGCAATCTCTTTATCGATATCAAGAATACCAATCTTTACACCACTTCCTGCCAGACCTTTTGCAATGGCTGAACCTATTACACCCCCGCCACCGGTTATGACACATACTTTATTTTGCAAATCATTAAATGATAACTTATTCATACTAGCTCCGACTATTTTAATTATTTCTTCTTTCTGACATAAACAATTCTATTTTATTTCATAGGGTTTTTTATCTAAAATAACTGTAACTGTATTCCTAAGTATTTTAATTAATATCCGTACCCATTAAGGTCTATGTTGCCTGGCGGAAAATTAATATATGACGGAAATATCATAACATAGTCATTCCACCAAGGATTAGCTTTAGGATTTTTCGTGTTCTTAGAATTATGGAATTTATTCATTACAATTTTAGAATCCAGTTTTTCGTAAAATTTTGGAATATCTGTTTGGAATAAACAAACCATACCTTCATGTTTTTTAACTTCTTCAAAGGCCTTTTCGACTAAAGCTTTTCCCAACCCTTCTTTTCTTCTCGATTTTGATACACATACATCGGCCAGAGCTATAACTATTAATTCATTGCTTGGAGTAAATATCTTGCAGGGGAAAATTCTAGCATGGGCTATACACTTCTCTTCATTCCAGATCACAAATCTTATATCATTAGATTTCTGTCCGAGAGTAATTTTTTCTCGTATCTCATCAACCAAAACTCCAATTGATTTTTCAGGATTTGGCCATTCATTATTTATTAATGTAATGATCTCAATTAACTGCTGATTTGCTAGCTCATTTTCCTTGTATTCAAATATATCAGTCTTTTTCAGAAACAATACTCCATTTCTAGTTCTAGAAATAATTATTCAACTATACATTTAATTATATTGATTAATAAATCCGTTTTCAATTAAGTACTGAATTCCAATCGCTCTCAATGTTTTAATTTCGTAAAGAGTATGAGCATCACTGTTAATAAATATTTGATTACATTTTTCCAGCATTCTTTGGAGATTTTTCATATTAGTTCTTTTGTTCACAAGATTAGCACAGTTAAGCTCCATTGGAATATTATGATGATTGCATAATTCGGTGATCGCGCTTATATCTATGAATTCCTCAAAATAAATTGAACAGGGATGTGCTATAAATTTTATTTTATTATAATATCGTTCAATTGCATTCAAATACCCTTTAGTGATATTCCGGGGATCTCCGCCATACACCGGAACTGGGTGAGAAGATAATAAAATAAACTCCGATGTATCACCTTGTATATCCATACAAACGTCTCCTTCATCATTTAACAGATCAGCTTCAATACCAAATAAAACATCAACTTCATTAAAAACATTATTCCACCGCTTTATCAGGTTGTAGTAATTCTTCTTACCAAAATTCCTTTTGTCAATATGCACCTGACAATGATCTGTAATTGCAATTTTAGCCAAACCAATATTGCCTGCAAATTTTACAATTTCATCGATGGTATTCATTCCATCAGAATAGTTTAGTGAATGAATATGATAATC
>JBATTD010000780.1:0-3556 GCA_049670345.1 Ignavibacteriaceae bacterium | reverse complement strand
GCTTATTACAATTATAATTTGGGAATGGACAATGATTATAAATTTAAAGTTAATAAAAGAACAGGACAAGATTATCTAGCGGAAACCTTTGAATTAGATTACAAAAATGATGAATACATTTTCAATTTTACAGAAGAAGAAAAGAAATTCATTTCTAGTTATAAAAAGAATGCAGGTTTATCAGAAAATGATTTTGTAGTTGGATTTAATACCGGTTGTTCGCTTTTGTATCCTAATAAAAAAATGACAATTGAGCAGCATGTACAATTGATTGAAAAACTTCTTTATAAGAAAAAATATAAAATAGCACTCTTTGGCGGACCCGAAGATAAGGAAAGAAACGAGGAAATTTATTCTAACTTTAAAGGAAAAATAATTAATACTCCGACCAATGACGGCGTCCGTATGGGAGCATGTTATGAAAATATCGCTGATATAGTTATTACTGGCGATTCATTCGGAATGCATCTGGCGATAGCACTTAAAAAATATGTAATCGCTTGGTTTGGTGTAAGCTGCTGGAATGAAATTGATTTATACGAAAGAGGAATAAAATTATATCAGGAAAATTTGGAATGTTCCCCTTGTTGGAAAAAGAAATGCCCATATGACCTTGAATGTATAAAAATGATTGACATTGATCGTATTTTAAATGAAGTTGAAATGTATTCTAAAAAGTCTTGATGTTATGAGTAAATTTAATGTGAACATATTCTCAGAAGCAAGAGAAACAAAAAGACCACTGATTCTTGATGGAGCAATGGGGAGTTTACTTCAGCAAGAAGGTTTTCAAAGTAGTGGGACATCCTGGATGACAGATGTAAACGAAAAAAATCCTGAAAAGATTGTTGAAATTCACAAAGAATACATTGATGCGGGAGCAGATATCATAACAACAAACACATTCAGAACAAATCCCGCTGCATTTAAGGAAACAGAAACAAAAAATATTTCAGAATATGTAAAAAATGGTGTAAAATTAGCAAAGGAGTCAGTTGGAAATTCATCCGTTATTATTTCAGGTTCGAATCCACCTGCTGAAGACTGTTACCAATCTAAAAGATTAATAGACAATAGGATACTTGAAATAAATCATTATAACCATATTGATTTACTTATACATAACGGAGTTGATTTCATTCTTAATGAAACATTTAGTCATTTAGATGAAATTATGTTAGTTTGTGATCATTGTTCATCAAAAAACATCCCTTATATTATCAGTTTATATTTAAATGATGAGTTACGTCTTCTATCAGGTGAAACGTTGGAAGATACGCTAAATCTGATCAAGGAGCATAATCCTTTAGCAATTGGATTAAATTGTATATCACCGGAGCATTTTGATAAAGCAATCAAAAAAATGGATATAAAATATAACTGGGGATTTTATTTAAATTGTGGTTTTGATGAGCATAACGCTGATGATATTACATGCGGAGTCTCACCAAAAACTTATGGAAAAATTGTTAAGAAATACCTTGAATACCAGCCATCATTTATAGGTGCATGTTGTGGTTCTTCACCGGAACATATTAAAACAGTAAAGGGAATATTAGATGAAATGAGTCCTGCTTGAGCAGGAGAAGTTTTCTGCCTTAAGCGGGCTGACGACTGACTATAATATATAATTATAAATAAATGAATAAAATAGTATTAAAATCACCGGCGAAAATCAATATAGGTTTAAACATCATAAGAAAACGAGAAGATGGTTACCATGATTTGGAAACTATTTTCTACCCTCTTATGCTTAGCGATATCTTAACATTTGAAAAAGCAGATGATACAATTCTTGAATCAAATTCAAATGAAATTAATTCACTTAAAACAAACCTTATTTTTACTGCTATAGAACTTCTCGAAACAATTGTTAATAGAAAACTGAATGTTAAAATTTATCTCGAAAAAAATATACCTATTGGTGCAGGACTCGGTGGCGGAAGTTCGAATGCTGCAGCAACACTAAAAGCTCTTAATCAACTTTTTGAATTAAATTTAAATTTCGATAAGTTATCAGAAACAGCATTAAAACTTGGTTCTGATGTTCCGTTTTTTTTAGAACCATTTCCTTGCTTTGCTTCTTCAAGGGGAGAAATAAGAAAAAATATTCAACTTTCGTTAAGCCAGCCGATATTAATAATAAATCCCGGAATTCACATTTCAACAAAATGGGCATTTCAGAATTTAGAATTAACATCACATAAAAAAAGTTTAAAAGAATTATGTGATCACAGTTCCGTTACTATTGAAGACATTAAAGAGTATGCTACAAATGATTTTGAAACAAATGTTTTCCAAAGATATCCTGAAATTAAATTGATCAAAGATAAACTTGATGCTTCAGGAGCTGATTTTGTTTCGATGACCGGAACGGGATCTACTATTTATGGTGTGTTTTCAAATCTACAGAAAGCACGATGGCTAAAGGAAAATTTTGATGCAAACTATTTTACTTATATAAATTTTCCGGTAAATCGGGGTTCAATTACTTAACGGCACTCTCTAAATATTCTACAAATCCTTTTGACGCATTCATTTTTATATTTATTCCAAAAGGAACTGTGACCTTATCTTTTATATGTCCGTGCGGAAATGTATATAGGACGGGAATCTTTAAATCTTTCATATAATCTTCCATAACTTCACCTAAAGTAAGTGTTCTCTTCGATGTATCGTGTTCATAACAATCAACAAAACGACCGAGTATGATTCCTTTGATTTCCTTAAACACTTTCAATAATCTTAACTGATTAAGTAATCTATCAATTTTGTACGGAAGCTCATCAATTTCTTCAAACATTAAAATCCGACCCTTCAAATCAGGAAAATATTCTGTACCAGTTAATGCTGCGAAAACTGATAAATTACCTCCGATAATTCTTCCCGAAGCACCACCGTTGGTAATCGATACTAATTTGTCGTTATCAAGATATTTTAATCTTCCAATTTTCTTATTAGATGATACAATTTTCCAAAAAAACTCTTCAGTGTAAGAAGTAATTCCGTTGCCAAAATCTGTTGCAACCATCGGACCTGCAAATGTAATAAGTCCTGTTTTTTGCAGGATTGCCATTTGTAATGCTGTGATTTCACTATAACCTACCAAAATCTTCGGATTACTTCGAATTAGTTTATAATTTATTTTATCAAGAATTCGGGAAGCACCGTAACCACCTCTCAAACAAAAGATCGCTTTTACATTTTTATTTTTAAACATTGAGTTTAAGTCGTCTGCTCTTTCCTGATCGGTTCCGGCAAGGTAGCCATCAATTTTATTTACATTTTTACCAAGTTCAACCCTATATCCATTCTTCTCGATATAGCGAATACCATTTTCTAATTTTGTTGGATCAACGGGTGCTGATGCGGGAGCAATTATTCCAATAACATCACCCGTTTTAAGTTTTGCAGGTTTAATTATTCTCATTTTTTTTTTTGATTTTATTCATACTACAGATTTAATTTCGATTACAAAAAGTGGAAATGTTTAATTTCCCTGATAATGCCTGAAGTGTTTGGACAAAAACATCCGAATTTAATTAATCATAAACAC
>JBATTD010000779.1:0-2504 GCA_049670345.1 Ignavibacteriaceae bacterium | reverse complement strand
CTAATTTCCGGTATTTGGTACTTAATTGTTGTAGTTGGATTGAATGGATTGGGATAGTTTGGGGATAATTTATAAAATCTTAAATAATTCTCTTCTTCTTCAACCTCAGCATTGGGATCAGAATAACCCAAAACCCTTATAACCTGTACAATCATTTCACTTTCTTTTTGCATTCTTAAATGAATATCATCTGAAAAAACACCAATTGAATCGGGAGAAAATCGAATCTGTAAAACCCTGTTTTGATAAGGTTGAAGTGTAATTGGAAAAGAATCGGTTATCGAAAACAATGAGCTTCTTGAAAAATTGCTAGTTATTTCTAACTCTTCATTGGAGTTATTCGTAATAACTATTTCTTCTGTTCCACTTGTATTTACAGGAATGTACTGAAAATCAATTGAATAACTATCTGCGGTTAATAAATCTGTTCTCCAGGGAAACCTAAATGCCCTGTAATTATAGAAGAACGAATCAAATCTCATTTCAAATGTTTTTGTTCCATCATATTCTACTTCAGTTGCTGCAGGATTCCAACTGCTGCCCCAGCCGATGAATGTTCTTCCGTTATCTAACCTTTGAGAGTTACCCATTGACCATGAATGGTGATTGCTATTAAAATAATTCCACGTAAGAGTTAAAGATGTATCAGCCTCATTTATTGTATATTCGAGGGAACTGGAATAACGTGGAGTTGATAAACTTCCATTATCAAATATTGTTAGGTTTCCGTTTGCAATTCTCCTTACATCGTGCTGATATGTAAAGCCCCGGGGATCGTTTAAGAATTTAAACTGGTTTTTTTTGCCACCCATCCGCCAAATTAATTCGCCTGTTGATCTATTTATCTTTGTTACTTCATTCATATATCTGCACGAAATGATTATGTTCCCATCAATATCCAACTCAACAGAGTTACCGTGAACATAATCAATCGTATGGGCCGTAAGATCAATATTATCCGAGGCATCGGTAATTAAAAAGTGATCCCAGCTTCGCCACTGGAAAACCACGTTATGATTTTCATCCTTTTCCTGTATAATCAGGCCGATAACAGTGGCTGCACTATCACCTCCCTGTACAACAGTGTCCATCCTAACTGTTTGATAATCCTGTCCCAATATCAAGTAATGTCCATTTAGTAGTAACTGAACATCATGAAAATCAGTTAGATATCCATTACCGCATTTAAAAGTACCTACAATATTATATGAACTATCCAATCCCAAAACAGTTCGGGAATCACGATCATGATACGTAAGTAATCCATTTGGTTGTACTTTAAAATCTAATGCTAGCATAGCATTTTTTTTATAGTATATCGGTGTACCATAATTATCAACTATCATCACATAATTTGGATCAAAAAAGCTTCCCTGATAAAACCAGGGTGCTATAAAAATGTATCCGTCGGTGGGATTATTAGAAATTGTAACATAAACATTAGGTAAATCATCTGGAAGAGTATCTGTAATGGAAGAACTTATATGGCTATTTTGTTTTTTAGTGATTAATTGATTTCTATTTCCCAATATTATTAAATCACATAATAAATCAGTGGTAGAATTTTCTTCTAAGTTTTTTGTCCAGGATTTTGATATGTAAAAGTTAAACGATAACATGCCAACATCTTTCCCGGAGGATGTTTTAATTCCAGATTCTAGGTCAACTGCTACTGTCTCTCCTTCAATAAAAGAATTTTTTGGATTAAAAACTATTGTTTTTCCATCATCAGCAAGAAAAACTTTTCCTATGTGAGTCCCACTGCTCGAACCTGTAATATTTATAAGATTATTTTTAATCGTAGTTTCATCAATAATTTCACCTTGCCTTACTATAATGTTCGTGTACGGGGAAACATACCCAGAGTTAGGTATTGGTGAAATGTATTTAAAACCCGTGATTTTTAATTGTTGTGCATAGGTGAGGAAACTAAAACCGAATAGCAAAAGAAGAAGAAGAGACAATTCTTTATAGCGCATAGGTTTCATCCTTGAAAAGATTTTAACTCTTTTAAACTTAGATAATTATAAGATGAGAGTAAATACTATCCGCGAGAAAATAAGCCAGAAAGATGAATTACCAATGCAGCAAGCATTCCCACAAGCATTGGTTCAACCTCATTGATGATGGGAGTGTTTGTAAACTCACTTCTCAAAAAATACCAGGTTGTACTTGTAACCAATGCCGTAATCATTTCAATTAAAATAAATTTATTATCAATCCTTATTTTTGAATAATAAGCACTAACAACAGGAAGTATAATTGCGGGAATAAAAAGAGAACCTATCGTGTACCATATTTCAATTACGGATGGAATAAGTAATGCAAGAACTATTGCAAGCAAACCGGATATTATTAGACCAATTATTGTATAAACTTTTAACTTCTTTTCATCGTGCAGTGAGTTTATTCTGTAAATAAAATCTCTCCCAATTGTTGTACCGCTTAAGAATAAAAAGCTGTTAAGTGTTGAAAGTATTGTAGCAAATAAAGCAGCATAGAAT
>JBATTD010000778.1:0-1733 GCA_049670345.1 Ignavibacteriaceae bacterium | reverse complement strand
GCCAATTATGTTCCCAATTTTTGATGGCTGAGCTCTGAAGAACCATATATGCACAACTGGTACAGCTAAAGAAATGTGTCCCATTCTTTCGCGGCGAACACTTTTTTGAGTTACTTCAACACCGCATCTATCGCAAATAATTCCCTTATACCTTATTCTTTTATATTTGCCGCAGTAACATTCCCAATCGCGAGTTGGTCCAAATATTTTTTCGCAGAACAGCCCATCTTTTTCCGGGCGGAATGATCTGTAGTTTATTGTTTCCGGTTTTGTAACTTCGCCATAAGATCTAGACAATATATCATCGGGGCTAGCAAGACTAATAGTAATGCTATTAATATCCATCATTGCGTGTTCTTGAATTCTGTAAACCATTTTTTATCTCCTAATTTCTATGTGAAATAATTGTTCTTCGGTGTTAATTAACTGTTATATCAAGACCTAAGCCCTGAAGCTCTTTAATTAACACATTGAACGATTCAGGAATATTTGGTTCCTGTAGATTTTCACCTTTTACAATCGATTCGTATGCTTTTGCTCTACCAACCACGTCATCACTTTTAACTGTTAGAATTTCCTGAAGAATATGGGAAGCACCGTAACCTTCCAATGCCCAGACTTCCATCTCTCCAAATCTCTGCCCACCAAACTGTGCTTTTCCACCGAGCGGTTGCTGGGTAATTAGCGAGTATGGACCAATAGAACGGGCATGAATTTTATCATCAACAAGATGGCTTAACTTGAGCATATAAATGTAACCGCAGGTAACTTTTTGATGAAACTTTTCACCTGTACGACCATTATATAAATCAGTTTTACCGCCAAGTTCCAGGTCAGCTTTTTCAAGCCATTCATCAACATCTTCCACTTTTGCTCCATCAAAAATCGGAGTGGCAAACTTAATATCTAACTTTTTAGCTACCCACCCTAAAGCAGTTTCATAAAGCTGACCGAGGTTCATTCTTGAGGGAACACCAAGCGGGTTAAGAATAATATCTATTGGTGTACCATCAGGTAAGAATGGCATATCTTCTGGAGGTACAATTTTAGCAACCACACCTTTATTACCATGGCGCCCTGCCATTTTATCGCCGACAGCAAGCTTACGCTTTTTAGCAACATAAACTTTGGCAAGCTGTACAATTCCAGGTGGAAGTTCGTCACCGCTGGCAATTTTTATTTTTTCTCTTTTAAATGCTTCGGAATGTTCAGCCAGCTTGTTAAAATAATTTTTGTACAGAGTTTTAATATGACTATTAGTTTTTTTGCTTTCAAACCAATCGAGTGTATAATCCAGCTTAGTAATATCTTCTATTGAAGTAAATGTCACATCTTTAATAGTTGTTCCACTTCTTAAAGCAATGCTGCCATCAAGGTCTCTTATTCCTGATGTAGTAAGTCCATCACAAATTTTTGTAAGTTTTGCAACAAGCTTGGTGTAAAGAGCGGCTATTGTATTATTATGTTCATGCTCAAGTTTTTCCAGTGTGTCTTTTTCAATTTTTTTAGACTCATTATCTCTACGTTTCCTGCTGAATAACCTGGTTTTAATAATTGTTCCCTTTATTCCAGTAGGTGCTTTAAGCGAAGCATCTTTTACATCGCCTGCTTTATCTCCAAAAATTGCTCTTAGAAGTTTTTCTTCAGGAGTTGGGTCTGTTTCACCTTTGGGTGTAATTTTACCAATTAATATATCACCTTCTTTAACTTCTGCGCCTTCCCTGATAATACCA
>JBATTD010000777.1:0-2324 GCA_049670345.1 Ignavibacteriaceae bacterium | reverse complement strand
ATAATTTCCTTTATATTTGAATAATGAAGAATAAAATTACATTAATAATTATTTCAATTGCTTTTTCGATAATTATTTGGGGTACTATCTCCCTTTCCGAAGAATATTATGCTAATGTAAATGTTCCTCTCCGGGTAGTGGGTTATCCAAATGGTTTTTCAATCGGAAATGAAATACCTGATAATATCACAATAAAACTCAGAGGTATCGGATGGAAATTATTCGCTGTGAATATTGGCAAAGATGTTACGTATAAAATTTCTGTTAATGGAGACAGCGGATCCATACAAATTAAATTAATGGATCATCTAACAGATAATAGGTGGATGCTTTCTGAACTTGATATTATTGATATTATTCCGAATTCATTATCATTTACAATTGAAAGAAGAATAAAAAAGAAATTACCAATTGTTGCCAATCTTAGTTTAGATTTTAAAGCCGGCTATGGATTAGCAAAACAAGTTGTGCTTGAGCCAGACTCAGTTGTAATTAATGGTCCGCAGTCAGTAATTAATTCACTTACTGAAATAAAAACCAAAGCTATCAAGCTATCTTCGCTTGATAAATTGACAATAAAAAATATTGATTTCGCCTATTTACCCGGTACTTCTTTCGAAACGAAATTTGTTTCTGTTAATATGGATATACAAAGAATAGTTGATAAACAATTCGATGATATAGATGTTGAAATTTTAGATGTTCCACCGGACAGAGATGTTATACTCCTTCCTAATAAAATTTCCTGCAATGTTAGAGGTGGAATTGAAATTCTTGGCAAACTTGCAATAAATCAGTTCAAAGCATTTGTATATTACAGGGATGTTGTTTTAGATACTCTTGGAAATGTTATTCCTCATATTGAACATCCGGTTAATACTACACTAAAGTATATTAAACCTGAACGTCTTCGGTACATTATTAAAAAATTCAGATGATTGATCATAGAGCAAATCAAATTTATCACCATACTGAAATTAAGATAGGAAAATACTCTACTTATGTTTATAACTTTTGAAGGAATAGACTTCTGTGGAAAATCCACTCAGATTGAATTATTAAAAAGTAACTTGCTAAAAAATAAAAAAAAAGTTCAGGTAATAAGAGAACCGGGCGGAACAGAAATTTCTGAAAAAATTAGGACGATGCTTTTAGATAAAGAAAATTCTAAAATGTTAATGGAAACAGAATTCCTTCTTTTTTCTGCAAGCCGTGCCCAGTTGGTTAGGGAAAAAATTAGACCTTACCTTGATGAAGGAATTTATGTAATTTCGGATAGGTTTCATGATTCTTCTACGGCATACCAGGGATATGGGAGGGGAATTTCGATAGAGATTATTTTAAGTATTCACAAACTTGCTATTGGAAATACAATCCCTGACATTACTTTTTTTATTGATATTCCTGTTGAAATTGCAGAACAAAGAAGACAAGAAAAAATAAGTAAACATTTAGACAGGATTGAAAACTCAAATAAGGATTTTTATTCAAGAGTTCGTAATGGTTATCTTGAATTAATTAAAAATGAAAACAGATTCAGAATATTAAATGGAATAGATAATATCGAAAATATTCATGAAAATATAATTAATGAAATTGATAAAATTGAACAGAGGTAATATTATGAAATTTAAAAGTTTAAGAAACATAATTCTAGTTGTTGCTGTAGTTTTCCTCTTTGCCGGTTTCTCAGATATATATTTTGAAATAAATAAGAACATAGAGTTGTTCAGCAAAGTGTATAAAGAGATTTCATTTAACTATGTAGATGAAATTGAACCTGAAAAATTTATGAGGGCTGGAATCGAAGGAATGCTTTCATCACTCGACCCTTACACAATTTTTGTCGATGAAAAAAGGAAAGAAGATATTGATCTGATAACAAGCGGTAAATATGGAGGCATCGGTATTTCAATAGGAGTAAGAGGAGATAATATAACGGTTGTTGAGGTTATGGATGGATATTCTGCACAACGGCAGGGAATAAAAGTTGGCGATATTATTATTGAAGCAGCAGATGTTGAAATTACGCCAAATAATGTTGATGATATTTCATCACTTGTTAAAGGAGAACCCGGATCAACAGTATTATTAAAAATTGTTCGTAACGAATTAAAAGATACCATCAATTTTGATATAGTAAGAGAAGAGGTGATTGTTAAAAACATAACCTATGCTGGTTTTTATCCTGAAAAGAGTAGCAATGTTTATCTTAAGCTAAACAACTTTAGTCGCTCTGCAAGCGAGGAAATAAAACGCGCGATTAAAGATTTAAAGGCAGAAAAGGAAATAAATTCTTTAATACTGGATTTACGAGGTAACCC
>JBATTD010000776.1:0-2462 GCA_049670345.1 Ignavibacteriaceae bacterium | reverse complement strand
GTCTTTAAATGTTGCTTCAGCTTCGGCGATAATGCTTGCCGTGTTAACAAATAAATAAAATACTCTTAATAACATTTATGAAAACTTCGTGTTAATCTTTCAACATATATTTCATTAATTCTGTTTACCGGTTATCTGCACTATCACTTCCCTTCTACGGGAGCGGTTATCAAAATCAATAAAAATAATCTGCTGCCAAGTACCAAGCAGTAAATTGCTGTTTGTAAATGGAACCGTTAATGAAGAACCTTGCAATGCAGCTCTCACATGCGAATGACCATTCCCATCGTGCCAGGTATTATCATGCTCATAGCTGAGATTTACAGGGGCGATTTTATTAAAAAATGCCGGGTAATCCTTCAGCAATCCCGGTTCATATTCTATCGTAGTTATTCCCGCAGTTGATCCGCCGGCGAAAACAAGAACATTTCCCTCTACAAAACCGCTTTCAATTATTAATTTTTCCACTTCGGCTGTGATATCTAAAATATCGCAATTACCTTTTGTATTAATTGTAAACGAATGTGTTTCTATTTGCATAATAATTAGCTGATTACATTTAAATTATCTAAATATTGTTTGTTAACTTAGCATTAAATTACTAATGAAAATAGAAAAATAATATGGGGGGAAATTTCATCCTAGGATAAATATTTTTATTTCATTGATTGTAAGCCAAGTTAGATATAATTTTGGCAGGGCATTTTTTATATTTTTCATTAAAGAAACGGAATTGAAAATGACATCAAAAGATTATATTAAACTCGAAGATAAATACGGTGCACACAATTATCATCCATTAGACGTTGTGATTGATCGAGGCAAAGGTGTTTGGGTTTGGGATGTTGAAGGAAAAAAATATCTTGATTTTCTTTCAGCATATTCTGCTGTAAACCAGGGACATTGCCACCGGAAAATAATAAACGCTTTAACCGAACAGGCAAACAAACTTACTCTAACATCACGCGCATTTTATAACAGCGTATTAGGTGAATATGAAAAATACATCACCGAATTTTTTGGTTATGATAAAGTTCTTCCGATGAACACCGGAGTTGAAGGCGATGAGACAGCAATAAAATTAGCACGTAAATGGGCCTACGATGTCAAGGGTATTAAGAAGTATGAAGCAAAGATCATATTTTGCGAAGGAAATTTTCATGGCAGAACAATGGCAGCAATTTCTGCTTCTACAGATCCTGATTGCAGAGACGGCTTTGGTCCTTATCTTCCAGGGTTTGAGATAATTCCTTACAATGATTTAGGCGCTCTCGAAAAAGCATTGGAAGATCCGAACATAGCTGCATTTTTAGTTGAGCCAATCCAGGGTGAAGCCGGAGTGTTTGTGCCTGATGAAGGTTATTTGAAAAAAGCGCACGAATTATGTAAAGCTAAAAACGTACTGCTCATTTGTGATGAAGTTCAAACAGGACTTGCCAGAACCGGTAAAATGCTTGCCTCCGAACATGAAGATGTACGACCAGACATTTTAATCCTCGGTAAAGCACTTTCAGGCGGGGTAATTCCAATCTCAGCAGTACTTGCGGATGATGATATTATGCTTGCAATAAAACCCGGTCAGCATGGTTCAACTTTTGGCGGAAATCCTTTAGCAGGAAAAGTTGCAATTGCCGCACTTGAAGTGCTGAAGGAAGAGAAGCTTGCGGAAAATGCCGAGGAGCTTGGAATATACTTCCGTAATGAAATACAAAAATTAGTTGATGACCTGGAAATTCTAACTTTGGTAAGAGGAAAAGGATTGCTGAATGCTATTGTTATTAAACCAACTGCAACAGGTAAAACTGCCTGGGATGTTTGCGTTGAGTTAAAGAACAACGGTTTATTGGCAAAACCAACCCACGGAGATATTATTAGATTCGCTCCTCCTCTTGTAATTACAAAGGAAGAAATTGATTGGGCTATTGAAAGAATTAGAAATGTGCTGATTAAATTTGAAGAAGAAAATAAACCAGTGGCAGAGGAAAGCCGGTAACTTACCGGCTCTTTTTCTTACGCTACAAGAAATGTAATTAGAACCTCTTTGGTATCCTCCAATGCATTTATAAGATGCTGTAATCGGTCTTCTACACTTTGCAAATCGCCGCTCTTTGCTGATATCTCTATACCAAATGCTTCATCACCAACTTTCTGAGCACCCACAGAGTAGCTTGCCCCTTTTATTGCATGGGCAAGATGAATGATACCCTCCAGGTCCTTTGCTGCCAGAAAATCTTCAAGCTGCGTACATTTTTTTTCTACGTCATCTACATAAGATGATAACAAGTCTTTTTCAAAATCGAAATCATTAGCACTTACCTTTTTTAATCTTTCAAAATCGAATAGCGAATTATCGGTTTGCTGATTTGTTTGTTCTTCCGGCACTGGCGCATTTTTAATATGGAGTAACTCATCTATAATCGCAAACATATCTTTTGTAGCGATAGGTTTAGACAGGAATTCGT
>JBATTD010000775.1:0-3264 GCA_049670345.1 Ignavibacteriaceae bacterium | reverse complement strand
GTCCGGCACTCAGCTTAATATTTTCAGAAGGTAAATATTCTAACTGTGAAAATACACCGATAGCATTTACCATCTCTTCCTGGTCCAGTAACTTATCTCCATAACCAAGATTATTTAAAACTTCATCTGCTTCTTTTGAAGACTCTTCCCAAATACCCATATTTTCAAATTCGGTTCTTGAATCATCCTGGACTTCGTAATCAAAGCCTGCAATTAGATTTATATTATTATTCAGAATGTTTGGTGACCAGGAGAATGTCGATCTCATTCCGTATGCAAATCTTTGCAGATCAATAATTCTGGATGGAATAGAATTTAACAGAGATCTATTAATTGCATAAAGTGTAGTATTAAGTTTAGATGAATTTGAAAAATCATATTTGAATGAAATACCGGTTTGAAATTGCTCTACTTTTTTCCCCGCACCACTATTGATAATACTTTCTCGCGCCTTTTCAGGATTTGTCTCAGCATCATACTTATTTAATGATCCGGGATTCAGAAGGTACGGCGAGTTGTAATAATTTGCTATGATTGTTAAACCAAATCTTTCATGAAATGGTTGTGAAGTGATAAAATTTATACCGCTGAATTTTGCATTCGAATGATTTCTAAATCCATCGTAATTAGTTGTATAGAAATCAATGCCTGCAGCGCCGTTGATAAACTCTCCGGATACTCCTACACCATATCGGGAAAAACCGAAACTGCCAGCATTCATTTCAGATCTAATTTGATATTTTTTATCTGAAATGATATCGCTTTTTATTGAGATAATACCCCCAGACGAATTCCCGTATAATGCTGAACTCGGACCTCTCAGTACTTCGATTCTTCCAAGTGTGCCAGTATTTAAATTATTTAGTTGAGATTGTCCGTCAGGAAACGTGAGCGGTATTTCATCCAGTAAAATTTTAATACCCCTTACTCCAAATTGGGCTCTGCTGCCCATGCCCCGCATAATAATTTTATCACCTTGTGAGAGATTAAACCTGTTGCTAACAATTACACCTGGCACCGAGCTAAATACTTCTCTTACAGTTAACATATTATTAATGCTTGAGATAGAATGAGTATCAACAATACTGACTGAATAGGGCATTAATTCAATAGATGATGATCGTCTTCCAACCTGCACGATAACTGAATCCAACTCACCTGTGTAGATAAAAGTTTGAGCAGGAGCTTCAACCAAATATCCAATCAAGAATAAGAAACAACCAACACACTTAATTATTTTCAAAGTCGTATTATTTTGTATATGATTTTTCAGAATTCTTTATCTATTTATTTGTGTTCAATTACTATAACTGCTATCAAATTATTCAACAGGGATGATTTTATATATCTTTCCCGGTTCCTCTGCTGCAACATATATATATCCATCAGGACCTTGTTTAACATTTCTTACACGCCCAATGCCTTTCATTAATATTTCTTCCGATAAAACTTTACTTCCCTCTATTTTGCAACGATTCAAATTTTCAAAACGTAAAGAGCCAACTAATAAATCACCTTCCCAACCCGGGTAAAAATCTCCACTAACGAAATCCATTCCGGAGGGCGCAATTGAGGGCACCCAATAATGAATTGGCTGTTCCATCCCTTCCTTTTCAGTTAGCTCGGTAAAGATGGTACCATCATAGTTTATTCCGTATGATATTACAGGCCATCCATAATTTACACCTTTAGTAATTATATTGATTTCATCTCCTCCTTTCGGACCATGCTCGTGTATCCATATTTTTCCTGTTGATGGATTCAAAATCATACCCTGAGAATTTCGATGACCATAAGAATAAACACTTCTAACTGCATCTGGTTGATTTACAAAAGGATTATCATCAGGTATCCCACCATCATCGTAAATGCGATGCACCTTTCCGGGAGAAAGTGAAAGGCTTTGAGGATTTACTTCTCTGGCCCCCCTATCGCCTACTGTTATGTACAAATAACCTTCATTATCAAACTCCAGTCTTGAGCCATAGTGATGTCTTGTATCTGAATAAGGTAAAGCTTCAAAGATTAATTCGCCATCTACTAATTCATTACCTTGCAGTTTGTATCTTGAAACTGCTGTTGATGACAGGAGTTCTTTTTCACCCTGCTTAAATATTGAATATGAAAAATAGAGCAAACCATTTTCACTAAAATCAGGATGCAGTTCAATGTCCAGCAGACCTCCCTGACCTTCATACAAAACTTCAGGTACTCCTTTAATTTCAATTTTATTTCCATCCTTTTCTATTTTCCATAACTCACCGGATTTATCGGTAACCAATAAATCTTCGTTACTAAGAAAAACCATTCCCCAGGGACTTTCCAATCCTTGTACTATTGTTTCTAAACGGAATTTAAATTCTTCACTTTCGAAAATTCCCGAGGAATTAAAATCTGCTTCCTCAAATTCATATTTGCCAAGATTCTCAATTTTATGGTTAATAGTAGTTACTAAATCTTCTATCTGTTGTTTATTAAACACCGATCCGAACTCGGGCATTTCACCTTCTGATCTGCCTTCCGAAATTGATGTATAGAGATCGTCGTGCGAATTACCGAACTCCCATTCTCTATCTACAAACGCCTGAATTACAACGCCATGACAACCCGAACAATATTCAGTATAGATCTCTTCAGATAGAAAAATTACAGAATCGAGTTTTGTATTACTGGTTTTTGAATCTTGAGATTTAATTTCCTGGCAAATGCCGGTTAAGACAATAATTGAAAGAACAATGTAGATTTTAATTTTTAACGAATGCTGATAACTTATTTTTATTCCAAACATTTTATTATCCCTTAATAGTTACTAAAAGTAATTTATTTAATACAAATTAATTTGATAATCATCTATCAATTCTTTACTCTATATAAAGCTTCACCCGGAATTACAGTTTTCTCAATACCGGGACCATAAAAACTAACTTTTAATCCATTTTCTCCTTCACCCTGGAAGAATGTTAACGTAATAGGATGTTTTCCTTTTGTTAAAGCAACGTCTCCAAATTTTTCTCTCATCCCGTGTGTAAAATCATTATCAACTATAAGTTCATCATGAATATATAATTTTGAGCCATCATCTGATTCTGAATAGAAACGATAAATCCTATCTGAAGGTACATCTATAACCACAGCATTATCCGAATCATTTTACACTCTCTATTTCCAAATAGATTTTAGTTCATTTATTACAAGTGAATTAACAGTAATATCCCCGCCCTTGGTAAATATTTCGACACCTCTTTCGTTCCCTTGCGGGAGAGA